>ONXZ01000145.1 GCA_900321905.1 uncultured Eubacteriales bacterium | reverse complement strand
CAAATTATCACTCTGAGCATTGTTCTCAAATGTTCATCTATGCGTTGAAGTTTGCTTTTCATCATCGCAGTACGGAAATAGTTTATCCAACCTCTGATTTGGGCTTCGTTGCATTTAGCCAACTTACCCGCCTAATGCGCCTTGGTACCAAGTTTCTGTCCGTCAGGCTACGATTTCGCTATAACCACTTGGAATAACCATTACATATGCGGTGTTTGCAGTGATGCGATTTCCACAGTACACAGAAACAGAGAAACCGTTGGCTGTTATCACTTCCCAAGGAACAAGGCACCTGTCATCTTGTAAGATTACATTATAAGGCGTTCCGTTATTGAATATCGCCGTTTTTGTGCCTTTCCATTCACCGCTGAATGTGAATTGAGCAAACAGAAAATTTTCGCTTTTTGCTACTGGTTTTTCATTGTCTGTTCTACAGATTAGTTGTTTTTCAACATTAAAAGTAATGTCCATTATGTCACCACCTCAAAAACAAAAATGGCAGTAATTCCCACAGCATCATTGTTTGTTGCTGCTGCCATTTCAGTAGATAGTTCTGCGGCAACTTGTATTAAATTACCTTTATATGTTAATGATGAGTTGCTTAAAATGTCTACATAAGTAGATGCATCACCAAGAACATATGAACCGTTTTGTCGTAGAGTGACTCTTAATGATGCCGGTAAAATACCGCTTCCATGTGGTGCATACCTACTTAATGGCATTGTAAATCTGATACCTTTAGGTTTCATTATTTTGTTCCTTTCTTGTTTGTTTTTTACTATCAATTATATTAAATAATATTTCACATTTTTTAAATAGCAGTTTGATACTAATTAGTCAATACAGATTGCAAAAATGTACAAAAAAACGACAAAAAAAGACACAAACAATCAAAAATTAGGGGTTGACAAATGAAAATCATTTGTTCTCACATAATCACTCATCAAATAACAAAACGACCTTGAAAGATGAAACTCAAGGTCATTTTTTCTGTTAAATGCATTTAAGAATATGCTCTAATATGTCAGCATTTTAAGGTTCTGAATCCCACATGAATACTGCGTTCCAAAACTTCAAAATGAGGGCAGCAATGGTATATCATTGCTGCCCTCAAAATTGGCTTCTAAATGCTTACTGATGATCTGAATAATAGGTGTTAATCCTGTTTTAAGTTTTCAATAATGTTATCGTCCTTGATTTTGTCTGCAGAATAAAGCAGCGACATAAGAATAATAACAAATACTGCAAGAATTGCTGAAAGGTAATATTGCCAGTTTGTTGAAAACGGTATCTGCGTACCCTCTGCGTTAGACAGCGCATAGTACATCAGCGCGTGAAGTCCTATGCTTATCGGCAGTGACCACACCAGTGACTTTACACCGTATCGCAGGCTCTCAACATAAATCATTTTTTTAAAGCCCTTTGGCGTAACACCGACTGATTTGAGCATTGCAAATTCTGTTTTGCGTTCGTTCATTGAATTCGAAATTGAATTGATAATATTGATAATCGCAATCAGTGTTAAAAGCGTGATAAATCCGTAAATAAAGACTTTAATTATTTTTGTATTCGCATTTACCGCCTGCATCTGCGAGGTGCTGTCCTCTATTGAATAGGCGATGCCTGCGTTTTCAAAATACTCATCCGCTGCACTCATTACAGTTTTGTAGTCCTTGGCAAAAATGCCCAAGCAGAACATACGCCTTTCAAGCGGCAGGGAGGAAATAGCATCCTCGGAAAAAACGAGTGCAGGCTCGCTTACATATATCGGCTCAAACAAAGATGACTCAAACTTTTTATCAGTCATCGCCCCTATTGTCACGGAAAATTCACGGCGGTCATCATATTCGCCCGTTTCCTCGTTATACTCGTCAACAAGGCAGTTCAGCGTTTTGCCGTTTGCTTCATCTTTAAATGCCTTGCACTCCTTTGGTTTGCCGTCCGTTGTATCAATCACACGGTTGAAAACAAGTGCCTTCGGGTGCGTTTTATCATGATAAGCTTCAGGCTGCTCGCCGATTGATTTAAGATAATCGTCAAAGCTTGCGTTATCCATCACAAAGAGGAACAAATCCGTGATATCCTCTCCTTCTGAAAGACTGAAAGCGCGATATGCATCCTCGGTAAAAAGCTCTGTGTTAACAAGTGTCGCCTCTGACGTGATATAGCCGATATAGCCATCAATATTTGCGCCGTCAAAATAATCCCTGACCTTGTCCTTATACTCGTTTTCGGTGTATACGATAAAATCAGCATTTTCCTCCCCTGCTGAATTTTTCACAAGGGTGGTAAACATCTGTGAAAAGTTCGTTACAGTTAAAAACAGCACCACGCTCATCGCAAGGGCAAAAACAATATTTCTGCTTCTTCTGCCGTTACGCTTGAAATTCTTGACGGCAAGCTCGCCCTCAAAGCCGTACAGCTTTCGTGTGAGCTTTGAAACGCGCAGCTTCTTCGCTTTCTTTACCTTAACGGTGTTCGTCCCCTTAATTGCCTCAATCGGTGAAGTTTTTGAAGCGCGGCGGGCGGGAATATAGCACGAAATGAATATGGTAAGCGCGCTGATAAGAACTGTGCCGAGAATGATATACGGGCTGAAGTGCAGTTTGAGCGTACCTTTAATCGGGATTGAAATCGTTGCCAGCAAGGCGCTCTCAATGCTCTTGAATGTAATCGCCATTCCGACAAAGCCTGCAATAATTCCGAACACAATACCGATACAGCCGAGAATAAAGCCTTCAAAATAAATTGATGCACGTTTCTGCCTTTTTGTTGCACCTACGGAAGCGAGCATACCAAGATAGCGTTCACGTTCCTGATACGATACGGCAAAGGAGTCATAAATCATAATAACGGAAGCAACAACGATAACCGCAAGAATAACCGCCGCAAAGCCGCCGATGGTTTTCAATGTATCGTTCTTTTCCATTATACCAGAATAGTTGAGCAGGTCGATATTGTACTTTCTCTCAATTGCGCCCGTTTCCTTTTGAAGTGCCTCCGTTCTGTCATAAACAGAATTATCAAGCTTGTGATAACTTACCGTTACGTAAACGAGACAGTCCTTTGGGATAACGCCGTCAAGATTCGCAACGAAGCCGTCACGGTGGTCAAAGAAACTGACGTTGCCCTCGGCAATACCGCAGAGCGTGTAGTCCCTGTAACCCTCTTTTTCAGTATTGAAATCAAGGCAGTAAAGGTTTACCGTATCGCCGACCTTCCAGCCAAGCTTATTCTTTTCTATATACTCCCTTGAAACGACGATTTCGTTGTTGTTCTTCGGGAACGCGCCGTCGGTTATTTTAATATTTCTTATGTCAATCGCGCTTTCGTCAATTGCGTCAACCTGTGCGTACGCCTTCGCCGCTTCAACGTTTTTATCGTACGTGAACTGAAAAAGGTTTGCGCCCGTATAATAATCAAGCTCAGCGTTATCAAACGCGGTCGTATCAGGCATTTCTTCGTACATAAACTGTGCGTGCCAGTTGCCGTCGTAGGCTTTGGTGGAATCCTGCATAAACTTAATAAATGAGAAAATGCTAGTAAACACCGCAGTTACCATTGCAACAGAAACAATAATAGCAAGCACCGTCAGAAGCGACCTTCTTTTGTGGCTTTTGATGTGACGGAGAGTCAGTTTATTAACTATGTTCATTGTACTCTCCTTTCGTCACGGACGATTTTGCCGTCTTTGATTTCAATAAGACGGTCGGCGGAAAGCGCAATATTCTCGTCGTGAGTAATCATAATAACCGTCTGACCGAGCTCACGGTTAAACTGACGGAGAAGCGAGATAATCTCCTTACTGTTTTCACTGTCAAGATTTCCCGTCGGTTCGTCGGCAAGCATAAGCGCAGGGTTATTAATCAGCGCTCTGCCGATGGATACCCTCTGCTGCTGACCGCCCGAAAGCTGCGAGGGGAGGTGCCCAAGCCTGTCCTGTAAGCCAAGACGCTCAATAATGTTTCTTAGTTGTCTTTTGTCTGGCTTTCTACCGTCGAGCAGAAGCGGGAGAGTTAAGTTTTCCTCAACCGTTAAAATAGGAATTAAATTATAAAACTGATAAACAAGTCCTATCTGGCGTCTGCGGAAGATTGCAAGCGCCGTTTCGTCAAGAGTGGAAATATCGGTCTTGTCGATAATAACGCTGCCGCTTGTCGCCTTGTCAACTCCGCCGAGAATATGCATAAGAGTTGACTTGCCCGAACCCGAAGGTCCGACGATTGCAACGAATTCGCCGCGCTCAACCGAAAAATTAACGTTATCAAGCGCTTTAACCATTGTGTCACCGCTGCCGTAGGTTTTGCAAAGATTTACTGTTTCTAAAATTTTCATAGTATTTCCTCCTTTTGACACAATGGTACTATTCCAAACTTACAATCAGGTGAATTTATTATTACAATTCAGTCATATTACTGATTTATAAAACTTGATTTCAAATTCAGTGCCGCCGCCTTCCTCGCTTGTGACGGAAACGGCGGCGTTTTCTTTATTAAGAATTGCTTTTGATAACGCAAGCCCTATGCCTACGCTTTCCGATGAAGCATTTTTACCGTGATAAAAACGC
>ONXZ01000075.1 GCA_900321905.1 uncultured Eubacteriales bacterium | reverse complement strand
TTCGTAACAGAAGATGCGGAAACAGAAAAAACAGCATAGCTAAGCTATACTGTAAAAATGATCGCTTGGGGTATACCCTCCTTACGGAATATACCCCAATACGCAAGTATTACTGTGCTTTTTGCCTTGTTCTTGCAAAAAATCTGCTCGATTTAAACTGTGAAGCACCTAAAACGATTGGAGTTAAGATGAATTTTGGTGCTTTGAGAGCGCAGCTTGGCTGGCGCCAAGCAAGAACGAAAACAGCAAAATTCGCTTAAATACAACGTTTTAGGTGAGTTAGTCTCTTAAGCCTTTTGGCTAAAGAAAGGAGTAAGATTATGAAAACTAAAAAGATAATTTCAATACTGCTTTCAGTATTAATGGTGTTAACGTCCTTCCCTGTTGTCGCATTTGCAGACGACGAGAGCGGCGACAGATTTACTAAAACTACCGAGGGATATATTATTTGCGATAGTGTTGAGGACTTAAACCTAACAGAGGACGATGACCTCAGGGGATTTGTCACTGAAGGCGAATGGACTTGTCATTGGAGTTATGACAGCGAATCAAGAACAGTAAAGTATTTTTGTCCTAACCCATACAATAAAAATGTCAGAACAAATATTGACTGCGGTTTTGAAGCTAATATGGAAATAATGTATTTTCGTACAATGTCGTTTGAAACATGGGTTGAAGAGAATCCAAAGTACTACGAGGATTATAAAAACAACGATTATACCGACGAAATGATTGCCGAAGATGCACTAATGACAGTTTACGATGATGAAGGAAATGCATACAGGGGCACATATAAATACTTTCAGTTTCCGTTTTTTGACTCTGTGCAAAGGGTGGTCATCGGCAATGACATTGAAAAAATAAAGTCTCTTCCGCTTTCAATGTTTGAGAACCTTAACTGTGTTGAATTTGAGGAAACCTCAGTTCTGACGGAGATTAATGGCAGTATATTTGCAAGCACAAAACACATTGATGAGGTTGTACTGCCTGCTTCTGTCACATCAATCGGTGCAAGCTGTTTTGCAAATTCAAACGTAAAGTCAGTAGACTTGAGCAACACACAGATAACAGTAATTCCTGACCGAGCGTTTTACAACACGCATGAACTGCAGGAAGTTAAGTTTAACGATAAAATCACAAAATTCGGTGCGCAAGCATTCAGAGACACTGCACTTGAACAAATTAATTTGCCATCAACGCTTACAACGCTTGACAACGGGGTGTTTCGTAACTCATCAATCATATCAATTGATTTTGAAAACACAGGCGTTATCGAAATCCCCCTCAACGCATTTTACCTGTCTGATATCGAAACCGTAAAACTTAACCCGGATACAGAAATTATCGGTGATAATGCTTTCAGATGTTCGATGATTAAAGAGATTAACATACCTGAAAGCGTATATGAAATCGGGGATAACGCATTTTTAAGCACATCAGACCTTGAAAGAATCACAATCACGGGCAATGTTGATATCGGCGATTACGCTTTCAGAAACAGCGGTTTAACGTATCTTGATATGCGCGACGCTAACGTTTCGCTCGGCAAATATGTGTTCAGAAACTGTAGACTCGACGAGGTTCATTTGCCTACAGATAACGCTTTTATATTAAGCACTGGCGCGTTTAGGAGTTCAAAAATCGGTACGCTTGATATGCCAAGCGCATATAAAATTGAGACAGAAGCGTTTGGAAGCAGCAAAATTGAAAACGTTGTTATACCTGAAAACTGCACCAAAATGGCAAGCGACTGCTTCAGCGGAGCAGACATCAATTACATTCGCATTGAGTCGCCAAGTATAAATATTTATGAAATTGACTATTTTTCAAGCATAAATAATCTCACTACGATAGTTTATCTTTCAGAGAATGATTTTGGTTTGCCGGACTCTTTCGCGGGGCTTAACAATTACAGCAAGTTTATGGATAAAAACATAAACATCTACGGCTACAAAGATACTCCGCTGTACAGGCACTGTATTAAAAACGGTATCCCCTTCCACGAAATAACGGAAGAAAACGGCTACCCGCAAAACGCTAAGGAGTCGGCTGAAGAAAACAGTTACTCCAATATCAGCGACCCTGACGACAACGGTGACGACGAAAATAACAATAACGACCCAACACCCGGCTTACCTTCAACCTTAGGTAAGAGCGGAACATATGAGGGCGGCAAGTGGTCTGCAATTGCAGGCAAGAGTATAACTTTCAGCGGTAAAGGCGCTATTGAATCAAATATCATCACTGACAATAACGGGAACGAATACACGCTTGCACAGTATGTTAATCTTGCAAACATCAAATTGATTTACATTAAAGACGGTATTACATCAATTCCTGACAATTTCCTGTATATCGACGACAGCACAAAGGTTGTTGCTGAGCGAATTGTGCTTCCGTCAGACCTTAAATCAATAGGCAAAAACGCATTCAGAAATACCAATGTTAATGTAATCATTCCGCAGACCTATTGGCAGTATTATGAGGTGCTGCCTGATACAAACACGTTCCTTGAGGCTAAAAAATGTGTACTGCCCGAGGGTGTTACATCAATCGGCGAGTATGCGTTTGCTGACACTAAAAATCTGACAGATATGCAGGTGATTATGCCGAGAGCGCTTGAAGTAGTCAGCGAAGGGCTCTTTTACGGCAGTAACGTCAAGAGCGTTTACTTCCCTTCTAACAAGGCTACAGCGATTGAAAAGAAGGCGTTTGCTGCCTGCGACAATCTTGTAGGACTCACGCTTCCGTTTACAGTTGAGAGCGTTTACTCCGACTATGTTGACGGTGAAGAAAACGTTACAGATAACGCATTTGGATACAAATCTACAGGCGCAAATAACACTCGTCTGACAGTATCGTGCGCTAAACTTGACGGCGCAGTTGCAGATTACTGTCGCGAGCATAATATCTCGCTTATTAAAAACGAAGATTACAACGAATACGGCACAGTTAAAGGCTGGAGTGATAAGGGTTATTTTAACTGGTACTACTACGAGGTTACAAACACCGTCACCTATGAGTTTGTACCGCGCAACCCGCTGATTTACAAGCAGGACAATTTTGAAAACGCGTGGAACAACTACTCTATTGTTACTAACGCAAAGGAAGCGCCTGTAACCGTAACACGCAGAGTTAACTGGTTCAGAGGCATTGAGAATTTGCCTGACATCGGCAGCACAAATTATCCGCAGACCGAAGAATTGGCAAAGAGCGCTTTCAGCGTTGATAAAATAGATATTGAAGGTGATATCAGGCTGATTTACGCGTCAGACGTATTCTCTGCCTTTAACCCTAAATCAATTAATCTGCCTGATACGCTGCTGTACCTTGACGGCAATGTGTTCGGCAACTGCGAAAGGCTTGAGAGTGTTGTAATACCTGATACCGTGTACGAAATCGGTCCAAAACTCTTTAACAACTGCCCTAAACTGCAGTATGCAAATCTTGGTAACGGTATCGACATGGTACCTACAAAGATTTTCTATAACTGTAAATCGCTGAGGTTTGTTGACATTGGCGACAAGGTGCAGGTTATTGACAAGCAGGCATTTTACAACTGTACTGCGCTTGAGGAGATTGTTATCCCCGACAAAGTTTCAACTATTGAGGAAGAAGCATTTTACAACTGTATCAGCGCACAGACAATTACCATAGGCAAGAACGTTGCATGGCTTGGCGAAAACTCATTTACAAATTCTGTTTACTGCGAAAACATTATTATTAAAACTAACAGTATCGTAACTAAAGACCTTGAAAATGCATTTAAAGACGTGGGTATTTACACAAACGGCATAACACTGACTTACGGCTTTGGCGTCAGCAATGTTGATTTCAAGTTTGTTAAAAATCTTGAGATTAAGAATGTTGTATTTAGCAAGACCGTTTCAATCATCAAGGGTATTAAATATGCACCGCGCACGATTGAAAGTTTTGAAGTTGATGAGGAAAATCCTACATTTTCTGTAAAAAATGACTGTCTGTATCAGGAAGGCACCTATCTGATACTTGCGCCTAAGTCAAAGCGTAATATCACAATAGACAATGACTGTACGGCAATCGGAACTTACGCGTTTGAAGGCAGTGCAATTACGAAAATCAGCATACCTGACAAGGTGTACTTTATTCACGACTACGCGTTTGCTAACTGCGACCAACTTAAATCTGTTAAACTCGGCGACGGCGTCGGCGTAATTTATGAAGGTGCATTTATGAACTGCAGTCAGTTAAGGCTGATGTTCTTCCCCGACAACCTGTATCAAGTCGGTGATATGGCGTTCAAAAACTGCAAAAACCTTGCAAACGTAACATTTGTATTTGACAGCGAAAACTTCTCTACAGTTGGTGTTGAAGCATTTTATGGCTGTGACTCGCTAAAAAGCGTTGTTCTTCCTGAAAACACAAAACGTATCAAAGAGCGCGCGTTTGCAAACTGCAAAGAACTTGAGTCAATATATATCCGGAACAGCGACGTATACACAGCAGCGTTGAGTTTAGACCCTAAACTTGAGATTTATACGCTTGCAGGCTCACCTGCTCACGCATACGCAAGGACAAACGACATTACCGTACACGCATATATGGACGAGGATACTTTCCTTGAAGAATGTGCAATCAAACTTGATGAACTCGCGGGATACATTGGTATTTGCGACGGAGAGCACGGAAATATCGAGTATCTGACCGTATATGAAGCAGACTGCGAACACGAAGGATACAAAGTCGGCGTATGCGAATACTGCTGGGAGATTCTTGAGGAAGTTCACACACCTGCTCTCGGTCACGACAAAAAGGTCGTTGCCGACGTTCCTGCAACAGCCACTACAAAAGGCTTCAGGATTGAAGAATGTAACAACTGCGGTGAAACCTACAAGACTGAATACCCTCCTACGGGCAGCGCCCTCATTCACGAAACGCACACTGTTACAGGCAGAGTTACAGTTGCAAAGAACAAAAACTGCGACAGCACTAACTACGGCGTTGGCGGTGTAAAGATTATAATTGACGATATGGTTGCGGCAACTACTGCCGACAACGGCATGTTCACTCTTACACTCGATACAGGCACATATGAAGCAGAACTGAAGTACGCCTACGGCTTTACGCGCAAGATTTATATTGTAGTTGAAGATGAAGATATTTCCATTAGAGAGGCAATACCGATTATCGCTTGTGACTTTAACAAGGACAGCGTTATTGACAACGAGGATATGCGACTTTTTGCAATGGTTATATCTTCAACCAAGGACGATGTATCGTATCTGAGGTATGTAGACTTAAATAATGACGGCTACATAAACGGCAAAGACCAGGGATATATACGTACCTGTATTGGCGCGAACGCTAAAACAATCGGATACAAAACTATTATTGTCAGCAAATAATCTTACAGGAAATCTCTGAACCTGATAAGATATATGGAAAGGGTAAAAATTAAGGAAAACCGTCGGGTAAAATCGGCGGTTTTTCTTACGAAAAGTATTGACTTAGATAATAAATAATGGTATTATATTTGAGCTGAGTTTTTGAGGGCCATTAGCTCAGTTGGTCAGAGCAACCGGCTCATAACCGGTCGGTCCGGGGTTCGAGTCCCTGATGGCCCACCAAAAAAGATGCTAACGCAAGTTAGCATCTTTTTTGTTTATATCATTTTGAATATTGCAAAGTATGCAGCAGTCAGCACAAAAGCAAATAACAGTACGGCTAAAATTACTTTAATTATAATTTCGCTTGTTTTATCCATAGTTACACCTATTTTGTTTTAGCGCTCTTTGCTGCACTCCAGGCGGAATAATAAGTTTTATTACCTACCTTTTTATATGTGCGAATTCGCACAAAGTACTTTTTATTTGCCTTCAGTTTTTTAATCTTAACTGAGGTCTTTTTTGCGTTTACATTACATTTCTTGCTGTTTTTAAACTTCTTGTTCTGACTGTACTGCACCTGATAGCCGCTTGCGCCCCTTGCCTTATTAAAACTAACAGTGAGAGATTTTTTGCCGCTTACGAGTTTTTTGATTTTTGTTTTAGGCACAGTTAGTTTTGACTTGACATTGCTCTTGTAACTGCTGCCGCAGGAACAAGTATAAAGCGTATAACCTGCCGACGTGTAGGTCGGCTTTACAACTTTAGCCGTGTAGCGGTGCTGATGTCTGCGAACAATATTAAACTTGACTGTTGCGGCATAAATGCTGTAGTCGCCAAGTCCCACTGCGTACGCTCTTGCTGTACCGGGGTTAATATTATTGCTGTATGACGCGGAGTAGTCTTTGCCCGATTTAAGTTGACTGTCGCCCACAGTTACACAAAGCTGCGGTTTAACCGCCTTACCTGTATAAATCTGGTCAGGTACAGGGTTTACCTTAAATGTCTTATATCTGATACTGTTGCGCTGAGCAAACTTGAGCGCGTTTGACTGCTCAGTGCAGACAATCGTCAGTTTGTTACAGTTTTCAAACGCGTCGTCGGCAATAGTTTCTACCGAATCGGATATAATTGCCGTTTCAAGATTTTTGCAGTCGGCAAACGCTTTACTTTTGACATTGTTGACACCGTTGCCGATTACAACAGTTTCAACCGAAGTATTGCCCTGATTAGCACCATCATCAATAGTGTTCGACTTATCGGCGCGGTTGTAGGTAATCTTTTTGAGGTTAGGGCAGTAACCGAACGTTCCTTTGTCACCCTCCGCCGAAAAGTAAGTTACGCCGGTCAGGTCAATCGTTTCAAGCGACTCGCAACTCATAAACGCGCCTTCAAACAAGTACTTTACGTTGCCCAAATCGACTTTTTTCAGATTTTTACAACGTTCAAACGTATACGGACCGATTATTTCTACGCCCTTAGGAATAGTGACTTCCGTTATTCCAAGGAAACTGTACTCAAACGCTGCGGATAATACTTTTAAACCGTCGGGGAGTTTTATTTCGTTTACACCCGATAAGTCAGTAAAGAAATACGTCGAGCTTAAAACTTCCACACTTTCGGGAATGTCGACATTTTTTATGCTGCTGTTTACATAAGTTGAGCGAAGCTCCTTAATATCAACATCGCCAAAGGTTACGGTGTTCAGATTTTCACAGAATTTAAATGTGCCGTAAAGCGTTTTTGTTTTAAAACCGTCGGCAAAATGCACATTCCTCACGCTCGAATACCAAAAAGCGTTGTTGCCAATGTACTCAACATTTGCAGTTATAACAAGTTCGTCAAGTGCGTTGCATCGCTCAAACGCGTTAGCATCAATAATCTTTACAGTTTCGGGTATCTGATAATTCTCGGGTATATCATCAACGTTAAAGCAGGAATAAGATTTGATTATCTCTGTTTTATCGCTGTTGTAAAGCACGCCGTTTTCAAAACTGTTATACGGATTATCGGGGCTGATGCAAATATTGACAGATATGCTTTCATCCGTTTCCTTTGTTTCGTCCGTTTCCTTTGTACTGATATCATCAAGAATTTTCCTGATATTTCGCATATTTTTTCCGAAAGATATGCTGTTCGCTTTATTGTAGCCTCTGCCGAGGTAAACAAATACCGAATCAGGTATAACAAGATTTTCTATCGGGCAGCCGCCGAACGCACCGCTGAGAACATACTCAAGACCTTCGTTAAGTCTGACATCTTTGAAGGCGCAGCCGCAAAACGCCTCTTCGCCTATGTAGCGCAGTGACCCGGGAAAATCGCTTATTGCTCCTACATGCTTTGAATCAAACGCTCTTGTAGAAATAAAAGTAAGATGTGACGGAAGCTTAATGCTGTTTATGGTTATATTCTTTAACACTTTGCTGCTGTCCCAAACAATATCAGTTACAGGCTTGCCGTTAATTGTATCGGGCATAATCAAATCAGCACCCTCGCCCGTATACCCGATAAGCGAAACGTGATTCACAAATTCGTTGTACTCGTATCCGTCGTCAGTAGTTCCGTTTGACAGCAGATAATCGTGAATATCAAAATTTTCAACACGGTTAAAGGCTGTTTCGTCGCATTTTGCAATATTATCTAAATTAACATTTTCAAGTGCAGAACTGTAATTGACCGCAAATGCTGATTTGCCTATAACTTTCGTGTATTCGGATAGTTTAATATTTTTAAGTTTATCGCAGCCGGCAAACATACTGTCAGGTATTTCTTCAAGCGGTACGCCTGTCATGTCAACGCTTTCAAGTTGTGAATTACCGCTAAACGCGTTGTTAGAAACCGTTGTAAGGTATTTACAATTGGTCAAATCAATCGTTTTCAGTTCATTTTTCTGAAAAGCGCCTGAGCGTATCTCCTCAAGTTGTGAATCCATTTCAAAATGCAGTTCTTTGAGACCGACATTTTTAAAATTATCAAAATCAATAATTTTTACACTTTTGGGTATGGTAATCTCGTCAATTTTGGATTTAAGGAATGTGAAGTGCGACAGGGTTTCGTCGCTGAAATCAGACGCAAAAGTAAGAGAACCGATTTTTGTACCGCTGAAAGTTGTCTTATAAAAATTCTTAATTGATGACGGAATGTGCAAACTGTTAAAGGTTTTGTTTTCAAACACATTCGGGCACAGGTACTCCACTCCCTCGGGAACAACATAATCAGCAGGATAACTGTTAATAAATACAAGTTCCTTCCCCTCTTCAGTATAAATAGTGCCGTCTTTATCAGTGAAAAACGGATTATTTTCGTCTATTTCAACCTTCGTAAGGCTTGCGCAGTTTGTAAACGGAGTATACGGGTACTTGTACGGATAAGTAATTGAGATAGCATAACAGCCCACCGTCTGCGAAAAGTAAGCGGGAGAAAATCTTGTTTTGGAACCGATTTTAACAGAGGTGATATTTGTTCTGTCAAACACAGCATTGCCGATACATTTAAGACTTTCAGGCAAAACAATATCTGTATTCCCGCTGAAACTGCAGGAGGAAAACGCCTCGTCACCTATTGCGGTAAGGTTTTCGGGAAAGTTTATCGTCAGATTACGTGCTCCCATAAAGGCACTTTCATCAATCATAAGCAGAGATGACGGAAGCTCAACCACAGACCCGTTCAAAACTTGTAAGAAGTTACCGCTGATTCTTTCAACATTTTCTTCAAAGATTATTCTTGCGCCCTCTTCAATTTCCACTGACGCCCACATATCTACACTTTGAACGCGCATACCGTCAATTTCTGACGGAATAACAAGTTCGGTTTTTACTCTTTGATGATAGTCGGTAATCCACACGCGCGGCTCGTCGTTTTTATCAAGGGTAATGTCATAAGTCCACAGACCGTCCTTTGATTCAACGTCAAGCTGTGTTGCATTGAAGGTAGGAACATTAGTAACTGCTTTAGCGTGCGCCGTAATCGGGAACTGAACAGCCGCAACAGCAGTTACAAGTATTATACAAATTATTCTGTTAATGTTTTTCATTTTGTTACCTCCAGAGTATAAATCAGCGAGCAGGCGCAGCCTTCATATGAAAATGTCACCATAACGTGGCTTTCGTCAATTCTTTCTTTGTTAACTGTGCAATCAGACAGCGATATCTGCCGTTCAAAATTATCTTTATCAACTGCGATAATACTAATATTATCTGTGTTAATGTCTTCCT
>ONXZ01000182.1 GCA_900321905.1 uncultured Eubacteriales bacterium | reverse complement strand
AAAATGGGTGTTTATTTTTTCAACTAAAAGTGATATAATATATTAACTAATTTTATAACAGATTCGGAGGACACCGATTTGAAGAATATAGATACACTGCTTAAAGAAAGCAAAAACATACATTTTATAGGCATTGGCGGCTCTGGTATGTGCCCGATTGCTGAGATACTTTTGTCGCTCGGTTACAACATCAGCGGCTCTGATAATAATGATACTGAAACCTTCCGCCGTATTGAAAGCGAGGGCGCTAAGGTATTTCTCGGTCAGGTTAAGGAGAATATTTCTGACGACACCGACCTTGTTATCTATACAAACGCAATTCTCAAGGGCAACGAGGAACTTGAGTACGCAAAAGCAAACTTTCCTTCCTTTGAACGTGCAGAGGTGCTAGGTGCGCTCAGCCGTATGTTTACAAACTGCATTGGCATTTGCGGCACGCACGGCAAAACTACAACTTCGTCAATGACAACACAGGTGCTGCTCGGCGCAGGTCTTGACCCGTCAGCGGTAATCGGCGGTAAACTGCCTGTAATTAACGCTTACGGCAGATACGGCGCAAGCCAGAATTTCGTTTGCGAGAGTTGCGAGTTTAATAACACCTTCCTGCATATGAATCCTGATATCGCAGTTATTCTTAATGTAGACGAGGACCATCTCGATTTCTTCGGAAATCTTGATAACATTAAAAAGTCTTTCCGCAAGTTCTGCGAACTGACAACTAAAACTATCATTTATAACGGCGACGACGCTAATACATTAGATGTTGTTAAGGATGTTAAGGGCAAAAAACTCATTTCAGTCGGCAGAAAAGACGGCAACGAGTGGCAGGCTAAAAACGTTGTTATCCCCGGCGGATTCCACAGTGAATATGACATTTACCACAATGGCGAGTTTATAACAAAAGTTGAACTGTCCGTCCCGGGCGAACACAATATACTTAATTCACTCTGTTCTTTTGTAGCGGCATATGAGAGCGGCGCAAAGATTGAGGACATCTGCCGCGGACTTAAAGCATTTGGCGGCGCTTCACGCCGTTTTGAACTGCTTGGTCAATATAAGGGTGTAACTTTTGCCGACGACTATGCTCACCATCCTGCGGAGATTAAAGTTACGCTTGAGGCTGCTAAGAAGATGGGTTACAACCGCGTTTGGGCTGTACATCAGCCGTTTACTTACAGCAGAACTTCAATGCTACTTGACGATTTTGCCGAGGTACTTTCAATCGCCGACAAGGTTGTTATCAGCGAGATTATGGGCTCGCGCGAAGTCAACACAATCGGCATAAAGGCTACTGACTTGTCAGATAAAATTGAGGGTGCAGTCCAACTTGACACATTCCCTGAAATCTGCGACTATGTTTGCAAAAATGTTGAGGAGGGCGACCTTGTTATCACTCTCGGCTGCGGCGATGTGTACAAAGTTGCGCGTATGATGTGCGAGAAAATGAAAAATGAATAATCAGTCACACATTGAACTTGAAAAGAAATTTTTAATTGAATATCCCGATTTGCAGGCGATAGCGAAGTACAACCCGATAAAATACGAGATTGAGCAGATATATCTTGTGTCGGAAGTTGGTTCGCACCGTATACGCAAACGCTCGCATTTCGGCATACCGACTTATTTTGAAACACTTAAAGTTCGCATTACCGAGTCGAAGTGCCACGAGTACGAAGATGTGATAACAGAGCCTGAGTATGAGCAGCTCACACTCTCTGCCGACCCGAAAAAACATCCAATCAATAAAGACAGGTACGTTTTCTCCTATGGCGGCAAAGTGCTTGAAGTAGACGTGTTTCCGTTCTGGAACGACAAAGCGTTCCTTGAAATCGAACTTGACAGCGAGGACGACAACTACTCAATTCCGCCTGAAATTCACATTATCAAAGACGTGTCAGACGACCCGGAATATAAGAACAGAAAACTTGCTAATAATAAATGATTATAATTAAACCTTCATATTATAAAGATTTTAAGTGCATAGCGGGGGACTGCCCTGATTCCTGTTGCCAGGGGTGGGAAGTTGACGCAGACGATGAGTCGCTTGAGTTCTATAAAACGCTTGACCCATCGCTTGAGATAAAGCAGCGCATAGACCGTGTGCTTGATAAAGATGAGTTTGACAACAATATCTTTACTCTTGCGCCTAAAAAACGCTGTCCGTTTTTGAATGACGAAAACCTCTGCGATATGCACATTGCAATCGGTGGGGAACATACGCCGTTTACCTGCCGCACTTTTCCGCGGTTTATCCACGATTTCGGCGGCACGAGGGAGATTGGTATATCATTCTCTTGTCCTGTTGCTGCAGATATGATGTACAATATGCAAGGACATCTGCAGTTTGAAAGCGAGTACATGGATGAACTTCCGACTCTCAACGACATTGACGCGGCTACATATATTAAACTGAAAAATGCACGGCAGACTGCGTTTGATATTCTTGCTTCAGATAAGCATATCACAGAGCGGTTACAGGAACTTTTGCTTTTTGCCAAAGATTTACAGGAAGAACTTAGCGACTATGAAGAAGCGAATGTTCCTATCTCATTTCAGGATGTGTTCAGAAACCCTGAACTAATTAATCCTGAGTGGCAGGAAAAGGTTGACAATATGCAGATAAAGCCGATAAGCAATACAAATGCAAATGAAAACATAGCGGCGTACTTTATCTATAAGTATTTTCTTGATGCGGTTTTCGACCTTGACATGCTGTCTAAAGTCAAAATGGCTATAGTCGGCGTGCTTATTAATACATACTTTGGCGAGGATGCTTGGACAGTTCACCTTTGGTCTAAAGAAACCGAACATTCGCAGTACAATATGGACAGATACAAAAAACTGTTAAAAGAGGCTCAATGCCTTAAAACAAATAGTATATTATGTATGTTAAAATAGTTTACGATGTTTCATCGTAACGCAAATAGTAGGGAGCGATGTCCACATCGCTCCGAAAAACAGAAAGGACTAAATTATGACAACAAAAGCAATGGCACAGGCAGTTCTCGACGCACCGAGCGCTTGCCCTGAATTCAAAGAAGCGGCACAAAAATATCTTGATGCAATCGGAACTTCTGACGAGAAGAAGGCTGGCGAAATTCTTGTAGCAGAGGCAAAAGAGGATATCAGCCCGATTGACGGCACAATAGCGTTCTTTGCAACAGATATGGCAAAAGACATCTTCGGCGCAGATGTAGTAGCGCAAAAACTCGCTCACGCTAAAGAAATTAAAGAGCAGGGCGCTATCTACTGCGACTGTCCCGGCTGCACAGCAGCGCTTGAGATTATCAATAACGAGAATATGTTTTAAAGGTAGCGGTGCTTTGCACCGCTATTTTTTTCATAAAAGATATTGACATATCAAAAATGTGTGTTATAATGAATTTGATAAAATTAAATTGCACACAATTAGTAGGAGGTAAAATTATGGGATTCTATGATTACAGTGTACCAATGCCAAAGGATGCTGGTGACAAGCAGATGAAAGATTTTGAGGGCAAAGTTGTACTTGTTGTTAACACTGCAACAGGATGCGGCTTCACTCCTCAGTACAAAGAACTCAATTTGCAGGTCAGACGCCGGGTACTGACGACGAAATTCACGAATTCTGCTCGCTTAAGTACAAAACTCAGTTCCCTCAGATGAAAAAGAGCGATGTAAACGGCGAAAACGAACTTCCGCTTTACACATTCCTGAAATCTGAAAAAGGCTTTGAAGGTTTTGGTTCTGGTCCTGTTGCAATCGCAATGAAAGCAATGCTCAAAAAGCAGGACAAAGATTATAAGAATAAGCCTGACATCAAATGGAATTTCACTAAGTTTGTTATCGACCGCGAAGGCAATGTAGTAGCGCGCTTCGAGCCGACAAACTCAATGAAAGACCTTGACAAGTGCATCGAAAGTCTTATTTAACACTTCAAAATCCCCTCAATCGAGGGGATTTTTTGTTGACTTTAGTTTAAAATACAATTATAATTTAATTATTCTTATTTGGAGTATATACGATTATGTTGTTTTCATCATCTGTATTCATTTATTTGTTTCTTCCTGCAGTAGTTTTCGTTTATTATGTACTACTCAGAAAAAGCAGAATGCTTCAGAACATCTTTCTTGTATTTGCAAGTTTGTTCTTCTACGCTTGGGGAGAGCCAAAATTTGTTTTAATAATGATTCTCTCGATATTTGTCAATTATATCTTTGGCATTCTTGTTGACAAATTCAGGGATAGTACTAAGTCAAAAGTAATAATTGCACTAACTGTAGTTTTTAATCTTGGCATACTGTTTGTATTTAAATACCTCAATTTTAGTGTTTCGATAATTGAAAAAATTGCAAATGTCAACTTACATATTAGTGAAATTGCGCTACCAATTGGTATTTCGTTCTTTACATTCCAGGCTATGTCTTACGTTATTGATGTTTATAGGTCAAAAGGTGAGGTTCAAAAAAACATACTTAATGTTGCGCTTTATATATCATTCTTTCCGCAATTGATTGCTGGACCGATTGTAAGGTACGAAACAATTGCAAACGAAATAAAGAACAGGAAAGAAACTCTTGAAGATTTTCTTGATGGATTTGTCAGATTTGTAATTGGCCTTGCTAAAAAAGTTCTTCTTGCAAACAATTTTGCTATTGTGGCAGACAGAATATTTGATTATAGTGAAGCGGGTAATGATATTTCATCTCCTACTGCTTGGCTTGGCGCAATATGTTATACACTACAGATTTTTTATGATTTCAGCGGATATAGTGATATGGCGATAGGACTCGGCAAAATGTTCGGTTTTCATTTTCTTGAGAACTTTAATTATCCGTATATATCTACTTCAATCACCGAATTCTGGAGAAGGTGGCATATTTCGCTTGGTACTTGGTTTAGAGATTACGTATACATACCCCTTGGCGGAAGCCGTGTCAAGAAGTCGAGATTAGTGTTTAATCTCTTTGTTGTTTGGTTTTTAACAGGTGTTTGGCACGGTGCGAATT
>ONXZ01000109.1 GCA_900321905.1 uncultured Eubacteriales bacterium | reverse complement strand
CAAGTACGCCAACGATAACCGCAAGCACAATGCCGATGATGAACATAAGTCCGCCCATATTCGGCGTGCCCTGCTTTGACTTGTGCCAGGACGGTCCGATGTCGAGTATAGTTTGCCCGAACTTGAGTTTCCTCAGCCACGGGATAATTATGAAACCGAGTGCGCCTGTAACCGCAAATGCAACTACCGCGCTGATGATGATTGAAACTGTGTTGGTCATTTTATTCTCCTGTTTTTTTATGAATGGAGAATGGAGAATGGAAAATGGAGAATTTCGGTAACTCGCTTCGCTCGGACAATAAACGGGCTGCCGGGGTCGTCAGCCCCTACAAAATTTCGAAAACACTCAACTGTAGGGGGCGACAACCTTGGCGCCCCGAAATATAATCGGGTGCGGGTGTCCCGCCATTAATTCTCAATTCTCAAATCTCAATTCTCAATTTAATATTTCCGAAACTACTTCGCGTTCGTCAAAGTGGATTGTACCTGTGGGGAGTATCTGATACGTTTCGTGGCCCTTGCCTGCGAGGAGGATAATATCGTCCTTTTCGGCATTTTCCATCGCCCACCTGATAGCGTCCTTGCGGTTCACAACCACCTTGTACGGCGTGGTCGTGTCCTGCATACCCTCAAGGATATCGTCGATAATAGCCGATGGGTCCTCGCTACGCGGATTATCTGAAGTCACAACGCAGAAGTCGGAGAGTTCAGCAGCGATTCTGCCCATCTTCGGGCGCTTCGTTTTATCTCTGTCGCCGCCGCAGCCAAAGAGCGTAACCACTCTGCCTGTCGCAATCTCTTTGAGCGAGGTGATAATATTTTCAAGTCCGTCAGGCGAATGAGCGTAGTCGATGATTACCGTGTAATCGGTATCAGTCGGCACAACTTCAATCCTGCCCTTAACGCCGTTTGATTTTTGAATTGCGCCAAGCACATCTTCAAGTTCAAAGCCGAGAATGAGCGCAACAGACGCAGCGCACAGCGAATTATATACGCTGAATCTGCCCGGAATCGGACATTTTACGGTGCCGATTCTGTCGCACACAAGTTCATATTTTACGCCGTTTGGCGAGAAGGAAACGTTGCGCGCAGTGAAGTCGCTGTCGTGATTTTTAACGCCGTAAGTCTTAACCTTGCAAGGCAGAGAATCAACGATTTTAAGTCCGTTTTCGTCGTCAACATTTGTCAGCGCGATGTCGCAGTTTTCAAACAGCATACGCTTTGCGGCAAAGTAGTTTTCCCACGTTTTGTGATAATCGAGGTGGTCCTGCGTGAGGTTTGTAAACACGCCGATTAAAAAGTGAATACCTGCAACTCTGCCCTGAGCGAGCGCCTGCGAGGATACCTCCATAACGCAGTATTCGCACTTTGCGTCAACCATTTTGCGAAAGAGCGACTGCAACTCGTGCGGGTCGGGAGTGGTGTAGTGAGCAGGGTAAATTTCGTCGCCCACCATATTCTGCACCGTGCCGATAAGTCCGACCTTTTTGCCCACGTTTTCAAGTATCTGCTTGATGAGGAAGGTGGTGGTCGTCTTGCCGTTTGTGCCTGTAAGACCTATGAGTTCGAGTTTATCGGCAGGATTGCCGAAAAAGTTTGCACAGATTACGGAGTACGCCGCGCGTGTGTCGCTGACAATAATCTGCCTGTCAATGCCGAGGTCGTGGTCAACAACAACCGCAACCGCACCGAACTCAAGCATTTCCTTTGCAACCGAGTGACCGTCAAACGACGCACCCTTAATGCAAACAAACAGATAACCGTCTTTGACAAGGCGTGAGTCGGAAGTAACCTCAACTGCGTCGAGGTCGGCATATTCATTTTTTACTTCAACCGATTTTAATAATTCTGAAAGTTTCATTGCTATCTCCTTAGCATCGAATTAGTCCAAAACTGATTTTGTGCTCTTGAACGAAACGTCAATAACCGTGCCTTCTTCAACTTCGGTATCTTTTTGTACCGACTGCGAGTAAGCAACCACGTTTTCGTCCGTCAGGCTGTTGCCGCCGATTTTTATGTTGAGGTTTTTACCTGCGGCGGTGTTGGTAGCCTCGCTTATTGTAAGTCCGGTGAAGTCCGGCACTTTAACTTTGGTCTTTTTATCCTTGTCGGTAAACAGCACAACTATGCCGTTTTTCGGTATCATCGAGCCTGCCGACGGTGACTGGTCAACAACCGCGTCGCCGCTGCCTGATACGATGTATTTAAGGTTTGATTCTTTAATGATTTTCTTTGCGTTTTCCGCCGTGCCGCCGATGACTGACGGAACTGCGACTGACTGCTCCCTGATTTCGGAATCGTCGTATTTCGGCTCAATGCCGTAAACCTGCATTGCCTGCTCTGTAACCTGTGCGGCAATCGGTGCGCACAGTGCGCCGCCGCCGAGGTCAACGTTCGGCTCGTCTGCAAGGACAAGCACCACAATTTCAGGTTTGTCGGCAGGTGCAATCGCTGCAAAAGATACAATGTACTTATCTTTTTCGCCCGGCTTTGACTCACCGAGTTTTGTTGATGTACCCGTCTTGCCGCCCACGCGGTAGCCTGCGACATAGCCGTTTTTACCTGTACCGTTTTCAACAACGGATTTCATCATACCGCGCACTTTTTCGCTTGTGTCCTCGCTAATAACACGGCGGATTTCTTTTTTCTCCGTCTTTTTGATTGTGTTGCCGTTTGCGTCCTTGATTTCCGCCACGATATACGGCTTGATTAGCGTGCCGCCGTTTGCGATAGCGCACATACCTGTGGCTACCTGAATAGGCGTGAGCGAGTTTGTCTGACCGAAGGACGCCGACGAAAGTTCAACAATGCCGTACTGGTCCTCGGGATAATACTGCGGAGTCGCCTCGCCCGGCAGGTCAATGCCTGTCGTCTGCGTAAAGCCAAAGGCGTCAAAGTATTTAAAATAGTTATGTGCGCCGAGTTTCTGACCGATTGTGATGAAAAACGGGTTGCACGAATTTTCAAGTCCCTGCGTGAGAGTCTGCGTGCCGTGACCTGCGTGGTAGTGGCACTTCATCCAGTATTGGTCAACCTGAATACCGCCTGTGCAGGTGTATGTCGTGTCAAGGTTTACAACATTTTCCTCAAGTGCGGCTGACGCCATAAACGTCTTGAATACCGAGCCGGGAACATAGGTGTCGTTAACCGTGAAGTTACGCCACTGATTCTGGACGTATTCGCTCTCTTTTTTCGCCTTGTCTTTTTTGGTTTTCTCTTTTTGGATATCTTTTTTGTACTTGCTGTAAGTAATTTTGTACGGCTCGTTGCAGTTGTAGTCAGGCATTGAAGCCATTGCAAGCACCGCGCCGGTGTTGCAGTTCATAACAATGCCGTATGTACCCTTGCACTGATACTCGTTAAGCGCTTCCTTCAGTCCCTTTTCGAGATAATACTGAATAGGCTGGTTGATAGTCAGCACAAGCGAGTTGCCGTCAATCGCGTCAATCGAGGTTTCATAGTCAGTCGGAAGCCTGTTTGAGTTGGCGTCCTTGACAGTGATAATTCTGCCGTTAGTGCCCGAAAGTTCCTTGTTGTAGTAAGCCTCAAGACCCGAAAGACCCTGATTGTCGCCGCCCGTGAAACCAAGCACGGACGAAGCAAAGTTGTCGTAAGGATAGTAGCGGCGTGTAGTCTGCTCCGTGCCGATGATATTGCCGAGCAGGTGGTCGGCGGAATACTTTGCGATTTTTTCCTTAACCGAGTTTTCGACCTGCTTTGCGACTACAACGTACTTCGTTTTTTTCTGCGAGTCTTTGTAAAGTTGTTTTTTCTCTTTTTCGTCAAATTCAAGGAAGTTTGCAAGACCGTCAACAACGGTGGTGCGGGTTTCCTCTTTTTTAATGTTGGACGGGTCTATAAATATGTTCCACACCGTCGCCGACTGAGCAAGGATATTGCCGTCGCTGTCGTAGATAGTGCCGCGCATTGCCTTAACTTCCGTGTCGGAAAGTTGCTGCGACTCAGCCTTTGCGGCGAGGTCGTCGTGCTTAACTACCTGCAGATACAGCACCCTCGCGCCGTCTGCACAAAACAAAAAGACGACAGCAACAGCAAGAATGAGAATCCTGTACCGCATTCCCTGTTTAAATCCTGCCATGTTGTCCCCTCCTGTTTTTCGTTAGTAGTTAGCCGTATGCCGTATGCCGTATGCCGTTGTCAGTTAGCCGTAAGCCGTATGCCGTATGCCGTTGTTAGTTACTCGCTTCGCTCAAACAATTAGCGGGCTGCCGAGGTCGTCAGCCCCTACAGTTGCTCGCAGAAACGTATATTTGTAGGGGACGACGACCCCGGCGTCCCGAAATAAAATCGGGTGTGGGCAACGCCCACCCTCCAACTGCTAACTGCATACTGCTAACTGCTAACTGGCTTGCCTGACGGCAAGCCATAAAAGCATTTTAGAGAGTTCATAGAACTCTCATAAATTATATGCTTATTCGTATTATTTATTACTTTTTGCCGAGTTTTTGTCGGTGGTTTTTTGGTTTGCTTTCTTTTCAGACGCAGCCTTTTCTTTTTGCGCCGCTTTCTTTTGCGCTGCCGTAAACTCGTCAACGTTCATATACTGAATCTGGTTTGAGCGCATTTTGGTCATACCGAGATTTTCAACCGCCACCTTGTCGATAGTTTTCATCGACACAAGGGCGTTGAGTTGGCTCTGCAGCGAAATATGCTCGCTCTGAGCGTTTGCAATTGCGGTCTGCTTTGACGAAATTTCCCTCGTCAGTTCGTTTTTGAGCGCCATCGAGTGCAGCGCCAGACATATCATACCAAGGCACAAAACAGCGACAAACGCAACCCTGATTGCCTGCGCCGTGGACGCCTTCTGCTCCTGACGCAGAACGCTCTTGCTCTTTAACTTTTTGTTCTGACGGAGTTTAAGTTTCTCCTCAGGCTTGTCCTGCGGGCGCAACTTCGGCGCGTGCGAACCACGCGAGTAGTCAAACGAATCAATCAGAGAACTCGCGCTGCCGTAGTATGTACCGCTTCTGAAATCGTTGGTATTAGTCACTGTTTTCACCTCCTCTTTTTAGTTAATAGTTAGCCGTATGCCGTATGCCGTTGTTAGTTAGCCGTATGCCGTATGCCGTATGCCGTTGTTAGTTACTCGGCTCCGCCTCGAACAATTAATGGAGCGCAGCGACCAACCTATAACTGCTAACTGCTAACTGCATACTGCTAACGGCTGCTAAAATATCCGAGCGCAGCGACCAACCGACAACTGCTAACTGCTAACTGCATACTGCTTACTGTTTTTCAAAACACCTCAGCCTCGACGACCTTGCTCTCGGATTCTCCTCAAGTTCAGCCGCGGTGGGCGCTTTTGATTTA
>ONXZ01000097.1 GCA_900321905.1 uncultured Eubacteriales bacterium | reverse complement strand
TGAAACCGGCAGCGGCGTGATAAACGGTAACGAACAGATAATTTACGCCACCATCGAAAACGGTGAAAAAATCGAGTTTATACACGGTGTAAGACTGTACGACTTTGACACGTCAACCATTGACGAAACGCCGAAACCTGTCAGCACCGAATACCAGTACACCAAAAGCATTAACGACTCGTTCCGTGCGATATTCTTTGACACAAAATCACTTGAACTCGGCAAAAAGAACACCTACACGTTTGAGATGGATTTTAGTTTCAGCGGCAGCAGCGATGTTTACACCTACACGACTACAGTGAACTTTGACAAACAAATCAAAGGCGATGTGTCGGATATCATTTTTGACCACAGTGTTGACGAAGTTGAAGTTACTGAAGAAAGCGACAGTACAACAGAAACCACTGAAGAACTTGTTACAGTTGCGGAAAAAGATAACGAAGGTGCGGGAAACACCGACTTTATTTATAATTCATACTGGTACAGCGAGCCACAGACTGACGGCGACAAACTGACAATCTACTGCTATAAGTTTGAAAAAAGCGGCAAATACACCGCGACAAAGTATTACAAGGACGGCGATAAGGACTGGGTTGTAACTACCGAAAACGGCGACGCGCAGGCAACCGATTTTTCAGTAACAGTTAACGGCACGGAATATCTGGTTGACGCAAAAAACCAGACAATCAGTGCAGACGACGGCAAAAAACTCAACAAAAGGAACTATAATAGTATAGAAAACACAAAGAGTTTCTTTAAAGAATAGAATTCATAAAAAACGGGTGGATTGAGAAATCCGCCCGTTTTTTGCATAATTGTTTGTAATTTTGTCAAAGTGTGTCGCATTTTCTAACGTGATTGTTAATAATTTGTCAATCTATCGTTAATGTACACAAAGATATTGCACACACATTGACAATTAGTTAAATATCTTTATAATAAAACTATCACGTTTTAAACAGCGTGCAAATTTTGTAAATCTATATAAGTGAGGTATATAACTATGGCAAGAGTTTACAACTTCAGCGCAGGTCCTTCAACCCTGCCGGAAAAAGTGCTGCAGACTGCAGCAGCAGAAATGATGGATTACCACGGAAGCGGTCAGTCTGTTATGGAGATGAGCCACCGTTCAAAGTGGTTTGACGACATTATCAAAGAGGCTGAGGCGCTTATGCGTGAACTGTATCAGGTTCCTGATAACTACAAAGTGCTGTTCCTTCAGGGCGGAGCGTCTGCACAGTTCTCTGCAATTCCGCTCAACTTTATGAACGGAAGCGGCAAGGCTGACTACATCATCACAGGTCAGTGGGCAAAGAAGGCATTTCAGGAGGCTCAGAAGTACGGCGATGTTAAGGCTGTTGCTTCATCTGCCGATAAGACTTTCAGTTACATTCCTAAGACCAAGCCTGAGGATTTCCGTGACGATGTTGACTATGTTTACATCTGCATGAACAACACAATCTACGGTACGGTTTACAAAGAACTTCCGCCTGTTGGCGACAAAGTGCTTATCGCAGACGTATCGTCTTGCGCACTTTCAGAGCCGCTTGACATCAGCAAATTCGGCGTTGTATACTTCGGCGCACAGAAGAACGTTGCTCCTGCAGGTCTTGTTGTTGCAATCATTCGCGAGGACCTTCTCGGTAACGCACGCGACATCACACCGGTTATGATGAACTACAAGGTACAGGCTGACGCAGATTCGCTCTACAACACTCCGCCTTGCTGGACAATTTACATCTGCAAACTCGTACTTGACTGGATTAAAGAGGACTTCGGCTCACTCGAGGCTATGAAGGCTCACAACGAAAAGAAAGCGGCTATCCTTTACAACTTCCTTGACAACTCAAAACTCTTCAAAGGCACAGTTGTTCCTGAGGACAGAAGCCTTATGAACGTTCCTTTTGTTACAGGCGACGCTGACATGGACGCTAAATTTGTTAAGGCTGCAACCGAGGCAGGTTTTGTTAACCTTAAAGGTCACAGAACAGTTGGCGGTATGCGTGCTTCTATCTACAACGCAATGCCAATCGAAGGTGTTGAAAAACTTGTTGAGTTTATGGCTAAGTTTGAGGAAGAAAACGCGTAAACCGATTAAATTATAAATTACGATTAATGATTAACGGTGGGCGTTGCCCACGCCCGATTGTAGTGCGGGACGTCGAGGGCGCCGTCCCCTACGATTGGTTGCAGATACGAGTGTTGTAGGGGCTGGCGCCCCCGACAGCCCGTTAATTGTTCGAGGCGTAAGCCGAGTATCCGCAATTCATAATTCATAATTCATCATTAATCATTCATAATTATAGGAGAAACATATATGTACAACATCAAAACTCTCAACAAAATTTCAAACGTAGGTCTGTCAAAGTTTGACACATCAAAATACACCTACGGTGACGATATTGAAAATCCTGACGCAATTATGGTGCGCAGCGCTTCAATGCACGATATGGAAATGCCTTCTTCCCTCCTTGCAATCGCAAGAGCAGGCGCAGGCACAAACAACATTCCTGTTGCTGACTGTGCTGAAAAAGGCATTGTTGTATTCAACACACCGGGCGCAAACGCAAACGCAGTTAAGGAACTCGTAATCCTCGGTATGCTCCTTTCTTCAAGAAAGGTCACAAAGGCAATCGACTGGTGCAAGACCATCAAGGACGAGGGCGATAACGTAGGCAAGACTGTTGAAAAGGGCAAATCTGCATTTGCAGGTCCTGAAATCAAGGGCAAGACTCTCGGCGTAATCGGTCTTGGCGCAATCGGCAGACTCGTTGCGGAGGCTGCAGTTGACCTCGGCATGAACGTTATAGGCTACGACCCGTTTCTCCCTGCTGACGTTCAACTCAAGGCAGGTATCACGGTTAACAACAATCTTGACGAGATTTTCCCTGTTGCTGATTACATTTCACTTCACGTTCCGCTTAACGACGACACAAAGGGTCTGATTAACAGCGAAACCATTAACACAATGAAAGACAGCGTGCGTATTATGAACTTTGCACGCGGCGCACTGGCTAACAGCGCTGACGTTATCTCCGCACTTGAGGACGGCAGAATGGCTGCTTATGTTACAGACTTCCCTGACGCTGACGTTATCGGCGTTGACGGCGTTATCGCAATCCCTCACCTTGGCGCTTCTACTCCTGAGAGTGAGGAAAACTGTGCCGCTATGGGCGCTATGGAACTCATTGATTACCTTGAAAACGGCAACATCAAAAACAGTGTTAATATGCCTGCTGTTTCGATGGCTAAGTCAGGCTCGGTAAGAATCACTGTTATCCACAAGAATCAGCCGAATATGATTTCAACAATCACTGACACAATCTCAAAGGACGGCGTTAACATCGCATCATTTGAGGATAAGAACAGAGGCGAAATCGCTTACTCAATCATCGACTGCGACACAGACGTTTCAACATCTGTTGTAACCGACATCGAGGCAATCGACGGCGTAATTAAGGTAAGAGTAATCAAATAAGGACAGATTATCAAATATATTGCGGCAAAAAAGGAACGGATTTTCCGTTCCTTTTAGTTTGCTTTGTCTGACAAATATAAAATATAATCAATTATCATTTAAGGCAGTGACAAAGACAGTTACAGTAACTATCAAAGTTAAGTAAAAAAAGGCTTCCCTGTGTAAGGGGAGCCTTTTGCATTTGTAGGGAGCGATGACCACATCGCTCCGCTAATTGTTCGAGCGCAGCGAGTAACCATCATTCATAATTCATCATTCATAATTCATAATTCATCATTGATGCGGGCGGAATAGAAATTCCGCCCACTACATTTGCTGACGGTTAACAATATTAATCTGGTTTGAGTAAGCGGTGCAAAGTTTGCCGCTGCTGTCGTAATATGTGACATATCCCCTCGCTGCCCAGTTATAGCGCGCAGTGAGTTTGTTAATATTGGTAACGTAAATGCCGCTGACTTCATCGCCCACCGCAAACTTTGAAGTTGCGGTTTTGTTATTGATTGTGAGGTCAAGTTCAGCAGGTGCGAAAGTGCTTGCCGCGCCGTTTTTGAACGCCGTGCCGATTGACTGCACGGTAACGCCGTCAGGCACGTTAAGCGCCATAGCGAATGTGCCGATATTACCCTCGCTGTCAAGGCTGTAAGTCAGCGTAAGGTTCGGTTTGTCGCTTACAGGCGGAAGTTCGGGCAAACTTTGCTGCGACTCTGTGTAAGTCGGTGTAACAACAACGTCGCCGTTTTGCAAGTCGGCAAGAGCCGTGCCATATTCCCACGCGCCGTCAGTGTAGCCGTATCTGTACGGCACGGCAGGCGCGAGCGCTGCAAGGTCGCTCACCTGCGACCATTCGGCAGGAGTTTTTGCAATAATTTTTTCAATTTGTCCGCTCGTGTTTTCAAAGCGCAGAACAGTTGCGCCGCTCGGCACGCAAATCGCCTTTAAATCGGTGTTTGATGTGATAACAAACTTATAATTAGCGTCTGTTGACGCGATACGCCTTGTCTTGGTTTCGTACCACGCATAAAATGTGTAGCCGTCATCAGGAGTAGCGGCGGCGTTAACCGAAGAGCCGAACAGCATCTGACCGCCGATTCTGTTTGTTGTGCAATTTTCCGCCGTAACAGTCAGGTTGAGATACGGCACAAGGTCGCTGATTGCGGTGAGTATATCCGCCGCCGCGTCATCAATCTGCGCTTGCGAAAGTGCGGAAGAATAATCCTGATACGCCGTAAGTTTTGACTGCAAGTTTGCGAATGATTCAGCAGAATACTCATCCTCGCTGTACGTCTGCGCCTTTGAATACGCCGCATAAAACGCTGTGAGGTCAGAGTTATTAACCGTTTGTGAGCCGACATAATGCACGGTGCTGTTTCCGGTCAGAGTGAATTCATACTCGTTTGCATTTGAGGTGTAAACCTCGCCGCCCATTGTGTTGCGCCAGCCTGAAATACTGCCGCTGCCGGTGTAAACAGCCTTGATAGTGCTGCCCTCTGCGACAGATGACGTATCAGCAGTTTTAGTGCCGTTAACATAAATATCCATATCGCCGTTTGCGCTGCCTGTGCCAAAGTGAAGCACACCGCGGCGCTCGCCGTAGCCGTACTGCCACTCGGCAAAGCCGCTGATATCAAGGTTTTCGGCAGAACCAAACGTGTTTTCAAAAATCGTTACAGGACCGCTCTCACAATCGTAGCGATAAAGTGCCGCAACCTCGCTTTGCGAAAGCGCGTGGTCAAAGCATTTTACATTGTCGAGCGAGATTGTATCGGTACCCCAATAAGGTGTGTATGAGCCAAAATACAGCCGAGTATCGGGACTTGCAAGGAAGTTCAGCAAACCGCCTGTGCTTGCGTAGTTATCAGTACCCGTTACGGTTATATCTGCTGTCAGCGCACCGTCAACATAAACCTTAAAATGATAGTCGTTAATGACATTTACTGTAACGTGCTGCCACTTGCCCTTGACAAGCGCGTTGTTCTGGGTTGTATAGTCAAAATACAGCCTTGCCGAGGACAGCGCACTGTCGCTGCCGCCGTTGCCGTTGTTAAACCTGATAAAGCCCTCTGTGCCGATGGTGAAATACTTGTTTTCGCTAATCTCACCCTGTGCAAAAGTTACGGTTTCCTTATCAGTCCAAAGACTGCCGTTAACACGCTGAAAATAACTGATTGCAAAGCCGTTTGACGTGTCTGCCGCAACATACGGCGACCAGTCAAGGTCGGTTTTGAT
>ONXZ01000009.1 GCA_900321905.1 uncultured Eubacteriales bacterium | reverse complement strand
CATCAAAGAATATCTCCGTAATCTTATCCTTTTTCTTCATACCGGTTATCATAAATTACTCCTTTTCCATCCATTTCCCGACAGATTATTATCGCACTTGACCGAAAAATATATTGTCGAAATAGATTGCATTTCTGTTTTAATTTAGAATATCCTTTCGCTTATTTGCTCACTTATGAGCGAAAAGTATAGTCTTAAAATAGAAAAAGGCACCGATATTTTTTAATATCGATGCTTTAATTACGCTATTCAGTTTGTAAAAAAGGGTAAAAGAAAACACCATACCTGCGTATGATGTTCGCTTATATTATTCCGTTATTAATACCTAAAAAAGGGTATAGTATGCCCATTACAGCGTAATGATTTTTCTATTCGTCATCTTAAAATTCATCTGTAAATTATCATTATATACGAGCCTATATCCAATATTATTCTAACAATAATCTGGCTCGTTTAGGCACACTATTCGTCCTCGACACCCGTGTGAAGCTCACTAATGTGAACAGGGAATTCACCAACCTGCAAGCTGCTCACTTGCATACCACGGGAGTCTCACCCACCAAGGTTCGCTGTTGCTTGGTCGCACATAGTACGGATAATTCGCCGCGGCTGTCATCGCCTACGCAGGTTGCAATCCTGCTCTCTATATAACTTATCTCGCTCCTTACTTCTCACAAGAAGTCTATCTTGGCGTGGTTATAGTCAGGGCTTGTGCTTTCGCACACCGCTTTGAATCAGTTGATGAACTGGTATTCAGTTTTCGTATCTACCATATTAGCAGATGCAATTTCATTTGTCAAGAGAAAATTAGAATATTTGTTCGCACAAAAACTAAGCAGTTTTAGTTAGCATTGAAATGACAATAACGTCGTTATTTTTAACAAAAAGAATATCAAAGTTATCATTACATAGTAAACAACCGCCAAAGCCTATAAAGAGGTATTTGGCGGTATTTTTTGTCAGTCTAAAATCTGATAGTAGTTTGAAAAGTTGGCGAGCTTTTGATCGAATTTTTCGATTCTTATTCCGTGTCCGCTCCAAGATGGTTCCATATTGAGCTCCGTCAGTTTTTGGTTAAGCAGCTTACCCTCTGCGCTCCAGAACGAGGTTGCGCGGTGGAGTGTATCGGCAGCGATATTATTAAGACAGAATGAAGAAATCATTTCAAGCGTTACAACGGAATTCGAGTGATTCTCAAAAACCGTATAACACTCAAAAACGCCGTTTTTATTAGTATGATATGCCGTGATTTTATAACCGTCGGCGGAGATATATTCACTTTTTTCTTTGTCGGAAGAAACGAACTTTAGTTTCAACATGCTTTCGCTTTCAGCCATTGAAATACCGTTAATGAAGTGACCGCCGAAACTGTCCCCTCGAACTTTAAACTGTATGCCAAAATCCATAATACACCTCGTTAAATCCCGATTCTTCAAACACATTATAGCATATTCTGGCAAGGAAACAAAGAAACAGTTTTTTTCACCTATTAGTCTAAAGATCATAGTTGTCCATAAAACATTAGGCACCGAACAAAATGTTCAGTGCCTGTCAGGGAATTAGCAGACTAAATGTTAGTCTGTGCAATCAGTGCCGGATTTTTAGCATGTTTGTCTTTTAAAATAGCAGGAATAAGGATAAGGCCTGATTGCTATTTCATTATAGCAATTCCGTTTTGGTACGAGAAGCCCCCAGGGGGGTTGTTTTTTTGCTCATTTTTATCTAAAATTGTTTAAGAGGTGATGAAATGTTCACATTAGAGGAATATAAAAAAGCATGGGAAGAAAGCGGAAAATACGGCACGCCTGATGAAAGAATAAAACGAAATAAGCTTTGGATGCCGTACTAGTCCTTTGTTGCCGAGCAGATGCTGGGTACACATTATACAGAGAATAAAGACGCTCGCGATATGCTGAAGTTCCTGATAAACGAAAAAGCGTTGACGGCTGAGGACTGTGTTCTTGATATAGGTGCGGGGAGCGGCAGATATGCTTTGGAGTTTGCAAAGCTTTGTCAGAGCGTAACAGCTATTGATATGAATGAAGCTTCACTTTCCGTTATCCGTCAATACGCGGAGGAAATCGGATTAAACAACATTACAACGTTGCCGAAAGCATGGGAAGAATATGAAACGGATGATAGATTTGACTTTGTGTTCAGCTCTATGTGTCCGGCTGTCTGTAATGTTGACGAGATATTGAAAATGGAGAATATGTGTAACCGTACATGTTGCCTTGTTGCTGTTGGAAGAGGATCCTATGAAAAGGTTCGTCAAGATATTATGAAATTGCTCCCGATTCAGAAAATCTCAGGCATGACAACGGAAGCGGCGCAATATTACAACATATTATATCTTATGGGACGGCAGGTAAATGTAAAAACCTATTCACAGCACTACGAATATGAGCAGACCTTAGAGGGATTGCTTGCGCAATATCCTGCGTAACGAGTGTCAGCTGAATTATTCATTGCTCTATTGGAATATAAACAAAGAATAAAATTCGACAAAAACATCCCCCCTGGGGACTTGTTGATGTTTTAATAGTTTACTATAATAAACTCTATGGTATAAGCCAAAATAAAAAGGAGGAAATATATTATGGCATGTTTTTTAGTACCTGCTGCTGAGGCTATCGTTGTGACAGCCGCATATATCGCAGCAAAAAAATCAGAGCAGAAGATTCAGGCTCCGAAGCTTGCAGATGGCAATAAGTTTGCTTCCGAAGATGTGAAAATCACTTGGTCAAAAAGACTGAGCTGGCTCTTAGGTCTTCTTTGGGGCGGCGTTCTGCTTCTTGCATTTGAGCATTTCTGGCACGGTGAGGTGGTTCCGTTCCCACCCTTCTTAACAGCGATGGCGTCGCCTGAGGACACGGCGGAGATGCTGTCGGAAATGTCAACAGTAGGCGTTTCTATGGCTATCACAGTAACAGCTGTATGGGGCATTATTTGCGGTGTTGCCGAAGCAAAGGTAAAAGCAATTAAAAAGAGCCTCAAAAAGAGCGCTGCATAAGGAGGATTAATCCATGACGTTACTCATTACAATTATTGCTGCTGTTATTGCTACCATTATCTGGTACACCAATGAACAGAGAGATGTATACAAACTCGGCACGCTTTCCCTTATCTATTGGGGCGCTTCACTTATGTGGTTGATGGACTTTGTTTTTGAGTATGCAGAATTGAAGGCAGATTATTTCATTCAGGAATTTGCAGATATTCTGAACGACTCTCTTCTCGGACTGGCTGTGGTTGCACTCGGTCTGGTTGCTTGGATTGTCATCCTTCTGATTAAGGATCCAAAAGGCGTATTCAAGAAAAAGTTTTTAAAGAAATAACATCAGCAAAAAGCACGGATTGATAGTTTCGGTCCGTGTTTTTTATTGGTAAAACTATCAAACAAAGGCAGGGAACACTGTGTGCTCCTTGCCTTTTAAGTGTTGTCATCGTATATTGGAGGAAAATGCAATGAAAAAGTATATTAGTGATGAGAAAAACGGGCTTGAAAGGCATATTTCATAAAAGAACGATACCATCAACTCTGGCGGTATATATTTTTTATATGACGGATATATTGCAAGACGAAGTTGCAAAAAAAATCTTCATAAAAATTGATAAATATTTATCAATATTTTTGTCCGTATTGCAGAAAAATAAAAATGCTACTTGACTTTTTTCAAAAAAGCGATATGATAACGGCGACATTGTTGAATGTTTATCAATCTTTTTTTCGGAGGTACGGATATGGAAAGAATAACGATAGACAGCCCTGAAAAATTGGCAGAGGAAATCGTAAGAGTGCGCAAAGCACAAAAAGAGTTTTCCACCTTTACACAGGAGCAGGTAGATAAAATCTTTTTTGCTGCTGCTATGGCTGCCAACAAAGCAAGAATTCCACTTGCAAAGCAGGCTTTTGAAGAAACCGGTATGGGCGTTGTTGAGGATAAAATCATCAAAAACCACTATGCTGCAGAGTATATATATCACGCATATAAAGACACAAAAACGGTTGGAGTACTGGAAGAGGACAAAGCATTTGGCACACAAAAAATTGCTGAGCCCATCGGTGTTATTGCGGCTGTTATTCCAACAACAAATCCAACCTCAACCGCAATATTTAAAACACTCATTTCATTGAAAACAAGAAATGGTATTATCATTTCTCCTCACCCGAGAGCAAAGAAAAGCACCGTTGCGGCGGCTAAGGTTGTTCTTGACGCAGCCGTGGCGGCGGGCGCACCCGAAGGCATTATTTCATGGATTGACGTGCCGTCGCTTGAAATGACAAATCTTGTGATGAAGGAAGCGGACATCATTCTTGCAACAGGCGGTCCGGGTATGGTAAATGCTGCTTATTCAAGCGGCAAGCCGGCGCTTGGTGTAGGTGCCGGAAATGTTCCCGCCATCATTGATGAAAGCGCCGACATCAAGGTTGCCGTCAACTCCATCATTCATTCAAAAACCTTTGATAACGGTATGATTTGCGCCAGCGAGCAGAGCGTGATTGCCCATAAGTCCATATATAAAGAGGTAAGGAAAGAATTTGCCGACAGAGGCTGTTATTTCCTGAAACCCGACGAGCTTGACAAGGTGAGAAAAACCATTATCATTAACGGTTCGCTTAATGCAAAGATTGTCGGCCAGAAGCCCGTAACCATCGCTGCACTTGCCGGTGTAAAGGTTCCTGAAACCACAAAAATCCTTATCGGCGAGGTAGAAAGCGTTGATATCAGCGAGGCGTTTGCGCACGAAAAGCTTTCTCCGGTGCTTGCTATGTATAAGAGCGAGAGTTTTGAAGATGCCTTGCAAAAGGCGGAACGACTGATCGAGGATGGCGGCTACGGTCATACCTCCTCCATTTATATCGACGAAATCAGAGAAACAGAAAAGCTGAACACCTTCACTTCAAGAATGAAAACCGGCAGAATTCTTGTGAATACGCCTTCCTCCTTCGGCGGTATCGGTGATTTATACAATTTTAATCTTGCACCGTCGCTCACCCTCGGCTGCGGCTCCTGGGGCGGTAATTCCGTTTCCGAAAACGTTGGCGTCAAGCATTTAATGAACGTTAAAACTGTTGCTGTCAGGAGGGAGAATATGCTTTGGTTCAGAGCGCCTGAAAAGGTATATATCAAAAAGGGATGCCTGCCTGTTGCGCTTGATGAGGTAGGCACGGTATTGAATAAGAAAAAGGTATTTATTGTTACGGATACTTTTCTTTATGAAAACGGCTATACGAAGGCAATCACAGATAAACTGGATGCGATGGGTGTTCGGCATATGACCTTCTTTAATGTGTCACCCGATCCGACGCTTGCCTGTGCCAAGGAAGGAACGGCGCAGATGAACGCATTTAAACCTGACTGCATTATCGCTGTCGGTGGCGGCTCCGCAATGGACGCAGCTAAGATTATGTGGGTGCTTTATGAGCATCCGGAGGTGGACTTCTTCGACCTTGCAATGCGTTTTATGGACATTCGCAAGAGAGTTTATACTTTCCCGAAGATGGGAGAAAAGGCATATTTTATTGCCGTACCCACCTCGGCAGGTACCGGCTCGGAGGTAACGCCGTTTGCCGTTATTACCGATGAGGTCAGCGGCACAAAATATCCGCTTGCCGATTATGAACTGATGCCGAATATGGCAATTGTTGATGCTGATATGCAGATGACGGCGCCTAAGGGCTTAACCTCTGCTTCTGGTATTGACGCTGTTACGCATGCTCTTGAGGCATATGCTTCCATGATGGCAACCTCTTATACGGACGGCTTGGCTATTCAGGCGCTGAAGGATATTTTTGATTATTTACCGAGTGCCTATGATAACGGCGCTGCCGACCCCGTTGCAAGAGAAAAAATGGCGAATGCGGCAACGATGGCAGGTATGGCATTCGCTAATGCCTTCCTTGGCGTGTGCCACTCCATGGCGCACAAGCTTGGCGCCTACCATCATCTTCCGCACGGTGTTGCCAATGCGCTGATGATTAACTATGTTCTTGAATTCAATGCCGCAGAGGTACCGACAAAGATGGGCACCTTCCCGCAGTATGACTATCCGAAAACGCTCCGCCGCTATGCTGAGGTTGCCGAAGCACTCGGCGTAAAAGGCAGAGATGACAGTGCGAAGCTCAAGGGCCTGATGAAGAGAATTGAAGAATTGAAAGAGCATATCGGCATTAAAAAGTGCATCAAGGATTATGGCGTGTGCGAGGAGGATTTCCTTGCAACGCTTGACGAAATGGTGGAAAATGCCTACGACGACCAGTGCACAGGCGCAAATCCCCGTCATCCGCTGATGAGTGAAATTAAGGATATGTACCTTCGTGCATATTACGGTAAATAAGGGAGGATACGGATATGACAACACTTGCAAAAAGAAGCAATAAACAGATTTACCGCGACGGTGACAAGCTGGTTAAGGTATTTGACGAAAGTTTTTCAAAAGCCGATGTTCTGAACGAGGCGCTGAACCTTGCCAGAATTGAGGAAACAGACATCAATACTCCCGAACTGCTGAATGTTGAAAAGTTAGAAGGCGGCTGGGCAATTATTACAACATTCATTGAAGGCAAAACCCTGGAAGAATTGATGGAGGAAAACCCCGACAAGGAGGACGAGTACCTTGAAAAATTTGTTGACCTTCAGCTGAAAATATTTGCGCAGAGAGCGCCACATCTTAACAAAATCAAGGATAAGATGCATTCCAAAATCAGCGCTTCAAAATATGAGGCGACTGTCAGATATGACCTTCATAACAGACTTGAGGGGATGAAAAAGCATAAGAAGGTACTGCACGGGGATTATAACCCCTCCAATGTGATTGTAACACCCGAAGGTGAATACTATGTCATCGACTGGGCACACGCAACACAGGGCAACGCTTCTGCGGATGCGGCAAGAACCTATCTCGTATTTACGCTTGAGGGCAAGACCGAACTGGCGGATAAGTATTTAAAACTGTTCTGCAAAAAAGCGGATATCGCTATGCAGCTTGTTCAGCAGTGGATGCCGATTGTTGCCTGCTCCGAAAGCACCAAAAATATTGACAGCGAACAGGAATTGCTCGATTCCTGGGTGAATGTGTTTGACTTTCAGTAATGAAAGGTGTAAAATACACCGCAAATGTATAAAATCGGAGGATAATCGTATCCTCCGATAGTCTTACGGAGAGTATATGAATATCATTCAGATGAAATGTGCTGTGGGAATCGCAAAAGCAGGCTCTATCAATAAAGCCGCGGATGTTCTTTTGATTGCCCAGCCGAATTTAAGCAAAACAATCAGAGAATTGGAAGATGAACTGGGCATCAAAATATTTTTGAGAAGCTCCAGAGGCATGAGCCTGACGCCGGAGGGCGAGGAGTTCATCGGTTATGCCAAAAAAATCCTCAAGCAAATCGAGGATGTGGAAAAGCTGTATAAGGACGGCGGCCAGGTAAAGCACAGCTTTGCTATTTCTGCGCCGCGCGCGTCTTATATATCGGATGCATTTGCCAATTTTACAAAGCATATTTCTGAAGAAGCCGTGGAGTTGGTGTATAACGAAACCAATTCCATGCGAGCGATTGACAACATTGTCAACAGAGACTACAACCTCGGCATCATCCGTTATGCCGAATGCTATGAGCGATATTTCAGTAAACTGCTCGAGGACAAGGAGCTGGTGGGCACGCCCATCGTCCGTTTTCAGTATGTGCTGGTAATGAATAAAAACAGCAGCCTGGCTAAAAAAGAGCAGGTGCTGCTTTCAGACCTTGCACATTACACGGAAATCGCCCATGCAGACCCGTATGTGCCGTCGCTTCCGATTTCCGTTGTGAAAAAACAGGAACTGACAAATTATTCTGAAAACACCATCTTTGTGTATGAGAGAGGCAGTCAGTTTGATTTGCTCAGTCTCAATCCGAATACCTATATGTGGGTTTCGCCGATTCCGCAGCGCGTGCTGGATAATTGCGGTCTGGTGCAGCGGGAATGTCCGGAAAGCAGCAGAGTCTATAAAGATGTGCTGGTGTATAAAAAGAATTATAGATTTTCAAGGCTCGACAGACTGTTTGTGGAGTTTATAGAGCAATCCAAGGCGATTATCTGATGAAAGTCTTCCGTTATATAAAATTTATATAACCGCATATAAGATATATAATTCCAAATAGTTCTTTTATTTGTTAAAATACACATGAATTGGAATTAGGTGTATTTGCTTTAATTAAATACTATGTTGATAACGGGTCCGATTTCAGCCTGTTATATCCTTTCTATGCAGCAGTTATATCTAATGGATTGACTGCTGTTTTTTGATGATATAGGTGTTGTTATGATATATGTTGAAATTTGTGTCGGTTCCTCCTGCCATCTGTCAAAAAGTGAAGAAATCATTGCGCTGTTTCAGCAGGCGGTGGAGGAGAAGCATCTCGAAGGCGATGTCATTCTGATAGGCTGCTTTTGTCTTGGCAAATGCAACCGCCAGGGCGTCAGTGTTGCCGTGAACGATGAGGTGCATACCGGTATTACCAAAGAAAACTTTGAGGCATTTTTCCAAAACGAAATTATGGCAAAAATTGAGGGATAGGAACGCTTATGGCAAATTGTTTAACGCTGAAGAAATCAAATTGTAAAAACTGTTATAAATGCATTCGCCACTGCCCCGTAAAATCCATCCGTTTTTCCGGAAACCAGGCGCATATTATCGGCGATGAGTGTATTTTATGCGGTCACTGCTTTGTTGTCTGCCCGCAAAACGCCAAGCAGATTGCCGATTCCACCGAAAAGGTGAAGGTGCTGCTGCAGGGGGACTGTCCGGTGGTTGTCAGCCTGGCGCCCTCCTTCATTGCCAATTATGACGGCGCCGGTATTGAAAGCATACAGACCGCTTTACGGCAACTCGGCTTTCACTCCGCTGAGGAAACGGCAATCGGCGCCACCTTTGTGAAAAACGAATATAACAAAATGCTCCTGGAGGAGCAGCGGGATGTAGTGATTTCCTCCTGCTGTCACTCCGTTAACCTGCTGATTCAGAAATACTATCCCGATTTGCTCGGCTGTCTTGCGGACGTGCTTTCACCAATGCAGGCACACGCACAGGATATCAAGCGCAGAATCCCTGACGCAAAGGTCGTTTTTATTGGACCCTGTGTTGCCAAAAAGGATGAAGCGGAGATGTATCCCGATTTAGTGGATGCTGTGCTGACCTTTGAGGAACTGACGCAGTGGCTGGAAGCAGAACGGATTACCTTAAGCGGAGAAAGCGACCGGGATGAAAACAGCCGTGCCAGGTTTTTCCCGACCACCGGCGGTATTTTGAAAACGATGAATACAGAAATTGAGGGCTATTCCTATCTTGCTATTGACGGTGTGGAAAACTGCATCGCCGCATTGAAGGATATACAAAACGGTAAAATTCATCATTGTTTTATTGAAATGTCTGCCTGCGCGGGAAGCTGTATCGGCGGACCGGTAATGGAAAAATACCACCGCACGCCCGTTCAGGATTACATTCAGGTTTCGGAATATGCCGGCAAAAAGGATTTTTCGGTTGCCCGGCCCGAAACCGCATCGCTGAAAAAAGACTTTTCAGCAATACAGCATCATGCGATGCGCCCAAGCGAAGCTGAAATTACAAAAATACTTGCCGATATGGGCAAAACAACGCCCGATAAGGAACTGAACTGCGGCTCCTGCGGCTATAATACCTGCCGTGAAAAGGCGGTGGCGATTTATCAGGGGAAGGCAGAAATCTCTATGTGTCTGCCGTATCTGATGGACCGTGCCGAAGGTTTTTCAGACGCTATTGTGAGCAATACGCCAAACGGCATTATTGTTCTGAACGATAGGCTGGAAATTCAGCAGATTAACCAGCCGGCGCTGCATATTATGAACCTGCGTCATCCGTCTGAGGTGCTCGGCGAGCAAGCGGTAAGAGTGATGGACCCTGTCCCGCTTTTAAAAGTACAGCAGGAAAAACAAGGCGTCTACAACGAAAGATTGTACCTTGCGGAATATGATCGCTATGTGGAACAAACCATTGTTCCGGCAAAAGACAGTAAAATGCTGATCTGTCTTATGCGTGATGTCACCGGCGAGGAAAAGGAACGTCAGCGCAAGGAGGAAATCAGCCGCAATACGGTTGAGGTTGCCGACAAAGTTGTGGAAAAGCAAATGCGTATCGTTCAGGAAATCGCCTCTCTGCTCGGCGAAACCGCGGCAGAAACAAAAATTGCGCTGTCCAACCTGAAGGAGTCTATTACCGATGAATAATCTGTGTGCCGATATTGGCTATAAAAGCATCAATCATTACGGTGAAGAGCTCTGCGGCGACCATATTGATATCATCCATAAGGACGACGATTCCGATGTGATTGTTCTTGCGGACGGTATGGGCAGCGGCGTGAAAGCCAGCATTTTATCCACGCTGACCTCTACGATTATTTCCACCATGATAGCCGAAGGACTGAGTATAGAGGAATGTGTTTCCACGATTGCAGCCACGCTCCCGATTTGCTCTGTCAGGGGCGTTGCCTATTCCACCTTCACTATCATCCATCTGATCAATAACCGCACAGCGGAACTGATACAGTACGACAATCCGCAAATCATTATGTACCGTGACTATCAATGCTTTGATTATCCTAAGGAAGAAATCAACATTGACGGCAAAACCATCTATAAATCCACCATCCGTCTGAAGGAGGATGATGTCTTTATCGCGATGAGCGACGGCTGTCCTCACGCCGGTATCGGCACCGCCTATAATTTCGGATGGAAGCAGGAGGAAATTGCCGACTACATGGGAAGCCTGATTCCCGTGCAGTACACCGCTAAAACGCTTGCCACGATGCTGGTGGACAAATGCAATGAGCTTTACGGCAACAATCCTGGAGACGATGCCAGTGCATGTGTGGTGAAAATCCGTGAGCGCGTGCCGATGAACATTCTGTTCGGACCGCCCGCAGACAGGGATGACTGTGATAAAATGATGAGCCTGTTCTTCTCCAAGAAAGGCAAGCACATCGTCTGTGGCGGAACAACGGCGTCCATTGCAGCAAAATGGCTCGGCAAGCCGTTGAAAACAGATATTCACTATGTCAAAAGCGATGTGCCGCCGATTGCTGAAATCGAAGGCGTTGATCTCGTTACCGAGGGTGTTGTTACGATGAACCGAGTGATTGAATATGCCAAGGATTATCTTGCCGACAACACCGAAAATGAAAAATGGAATTTCGGTCACGACGGCGCGTCCCTGATTTGCAGACTGCTGTTTGAAGAGGGTACTGATGTCAATTTCTATGTCGGAAGAGCGATAAATCCCGCGCATCAGAATCCCGATTTACCCATCAATTTCAGTATAAAAATGAATCTGGTGGAGGAACTGACTAAAGCGCTCCAACAGATGGGAAAGCGTGTTAAGGTCAGTTATTTTTAAAGACTGATACGGCTTGTGCAATGATGTCTCCTTAACAAAAAGCATAAGCATATCATATAAGAAGCCTCTGTTTTGCAAAAGCGGGCAGTGGCGAAAATTAAAATTATATTGGTTGATAACCATTACATAGGAAGGAGCATGAAATGGAAAAAGAATTTGATTTAAAGGTAGTGGATGAAATCCTTTCCCAATACCCTGCAAACGAAAATTCAACGATTGCGGTACTGCAGGATATTCAGGAACATTATCACTATCTGCCGGAGGAGATTTTCCCCTATGTTTCAAGAAAACTGGCGGTAGGCGAAGCAAGGCTTTACGGCGTTGCAACCTTCTACGAAAACTTTTCGCTGGATCCGAAGGGAAAATATGTCATCCGTTGCTGCGACGGCACGGCTTGTCATGTAAGAGGTTCTATCCCGATTTTAAACAAGCTGCGTGAGGAACTCGGTCTGACAGCGGGAAAAACGACCACCGATGACCTCAATTTCACTGTGGAAACCGTATCCTGTCTCGGCGCATGCGGACTGGCACCGGTTATCACCGTCAACGGCGAGGTACATCCTGCGATGACACCGGATAAGGCCTCCGCTTTATTGAAAGAACTGAAAGAAGCAATTGCAAAGGAGGAAGCGGAAAATGCATAAATTAACATCAAGAGCAGACCTTGACGCGTTTCGTTCCCTTTGCAGCGAAGCGCTTGCCTGTGAAACAAAGAAGATTCTTGTGTGCGGCGGTACCGGCTGTGTAGCCGGCGGCTCGCTGGACATATATGACAAACTCCTCCAACTGATTCAGGAAAAGGATCTGCCGGTTGAGGTGGACCTTGCCGATGAACCTCACGGCGATGTGATTGGCATGAAAAAAAGCGGCTGCCACGGTTTCTGTGAGATGGGACCGTTGGTGCGCATTGAGCCGCAGGGATGGCTTTATACGAAGGTTTCCCTTGACGACTGCGAGGAAATCGTTGAAAAAACAATTATCGGCGGAGAGAATATCGAACGGCTCGCCTATAGGATTAACGGCGAGGTATATCGCAAACAGGAGGATATCCCGTTTTATAAAAAGCAGACAAGACTTGTTCTGGAATCCTGCGGTCATATCAACGCTACCTCCATTAAAGGCTATATTGCCACGGGCGGCTACAAGGCGTTGGAAAAGGCGCTGTTTGAAATGACGCCGGAAGAGATTGTGAGCGAAGTATCCGAATCCAATCTGCGCGGCAGAGGCGGCGGAGGTTTCCCTGCCGGAAGAAAATGGGCTTCCTGCGCAGCGCAAAAGGAATTCCCGAAATATACGGTATGTAACGGCGACGAAGGCGACCCCGGTGCGTTTATGGACCGCTCCATTATGGAAGGTGACCCGCACAGACTGCTGGAAGGTATGATTATCGCCGGTCTTGCCATCGGTTCTACCGAAGGCTACATTTATGTGCGTGCCGAGTATCCGCTTGCCGTTGACAGATTAAAGACGGCGATTGCCCAGGCAGAGGAATTGGGCGTTCTCGGTGATGACATCTGCGGCTCCGGTAAGTCTTTCCATATTCATATCAACCGTGGCGCAGGAGCGTTTGTCTGTGGCGAAGGCTCTGCACTGACCGCTTCTATCGAGGGCAAGCGCGGTATGCCGAGAGTGAAGCCGCCCCGTACTGTGGAGCATGGCTTATTCAACAAGCCGACCAATCTTAACAATGTTGAAACCTACGCCAATGTGCCGATGATTATCAACAAGGGCGCGGCGTGGTATAAATCCATCGGTCCGGAAAACAGCCCTGGAACAAAGGCATTTGCGTTGACGGGTAAAATCAAGAACACCGGTCTGATTGAAGTGCCGATGGGAACAACGCTGCGTGAGGTCATCTTTGACGTCGGTGGCGGTATGCGCGACGGCGCCAAATTCAAAGCCGTTCAGATCGGCGGTCCCTCAGGTGGCTGTCTGACGGAAAAGGAACTGGACATCCCGCTCGATTTTGATTCGCTCAAAAAGGTCGGCGCGATGATTGGTTCCGGCGGCCTTGTTGTGATGGATGACAAAACCTGTATGGTGGAAATTGCCCGTTTCTTTATGGATTTCACGCAGAATGAATCCTGCGGTAAATGTGTACCGTGCCGTGAGGGCACCAAGCGTATGCTCGAAATTCTGGAAAGAATTGTGGAGGGCAACGGTAAAGACGGCGATATTGAAACGCTGGAAGAGTTGGCGGACACCATCTCCAACACTGCTTTATGCGGTCTTGGTAAAACAGCTCCTTCTCCCGTAGTTTCCACTATTCAGAACTTCCGTGAGGAATACGAAGCGCATATCTATGACAAACGCTGCCCGGCTGGTGAATGCAGCAAACTGAAGAAGTTTGTCATCATTGCCGACAAGTGCAAAGGTTGCTCCAAGTGTGCCCGTAACTGTCCCGTGAATGCGATTGACGGAAAAATCAAAGAGCCGTTTGTCATAAACCAGGAAAAATGTATCAAGTGCGGTGCTTGCATTGGTAACTGCAACTTCGGTGCAGTCATAGAGGAGGCGTGAGAATGGAACTTGAAAAAATGATGCTGGTGGACGGTGTACCCGTCGCCATTGAAGGGGAGAGAAACCTTCTTGAAGTAATCAGCAAAACCGGTGTAAAGCTGCCGGTATTCTGCTACCACTCCGACCTGTCCATTTACGGCGCCTGCCGTATGTGTATGGTGGAGGATGAAAGAGGCAGACTGATGGCTGCCTGCTCCACGGTTCCGAGAGCCGGTATGAATATCAAAACAAATACGGGCAGACTGCGCAAGTACAGAAAGAATATTCTGGAACTTCTGCTTGCCAGCCACTGCAGCGATTGTACCACCTGTGAAAAAAGCGGCAAATGCTCTCTGCAGGAAATAGCAGTGCAGTTCGGCATCAAAAATGTCCGTTTTGAAAATGTGAAAGATAAAAGCGAAAGGGATGAATCCTCTCCGAGCATTATCCGTGATGCCAGCAAGTGTATTCTTTGCGGCGACTGTGTGCGTGAATGTAACGAGATTCAGCGCGTCGGTGCGATTGACTTTGCGTTCAGAGGTTTTGACGCTAAAATCAGCACAGCCTTTAACAAGCCGATTGCCGAAACCCTTTGTGTCAACTGCGGCCAGTGCGCTGCAGCGTGCCCGACAGGTGCTATCATCGTGCGTGATGACAGTGAAAAGGTGTGGAGCAAACTGGATGACCCGAGCGTATTTGTCACCTGCGAAATTGCTCCTGCTGTCAGAGTCGGTATCGGCAAGGAACTCGGTCTCGGCGACAGCGAAAACGCGATGGGTAAAATCATTGCCGCACTTCACCGTATGGGCTTTGACGAGGTGTTTGATACAGCCACCGGCGCGGATATGACGGTAATTGAAGAGGCTAACGAGTTTGTTCACCGTATTGAAAACGGTGAAACGATGCCGATGTTCACCTCCTGTTGTCCTGCCTGGGTACAGTATGTAGAAAAGAAATATCCCGAATTTCTGCCGAATGTTTCCACCTGCCGTTCGCCGATGAGTATGTTTGCGGCGGTCATTAAAGACTATTACAAGGATAACCTTCCCGAGGGCAAAACAAGTCACTACCATGTTGCCTTAATGCCCTGTACTGCAAAGAAGTTTGAAGCAAAGCGTGATGAATTCAAGGTCGAAAATGAACCGAATACCGATGATGTTATCACCACACAGGAAATGATTAAGATGATTAAAAAGTCCGGTATCATATTCAATGAGCTGGAGCCGGAGGCAGTGGATTTGCCGTTCGGTACGATGTCCGGCGCCGGCGTCATCTTCGGTGTTACCGGCGGTGTCACGGAAGCGGTACTGCGTAAACTCGCGGCGGATAACTCCAAAACCACGCTGGCTCAGATTAAGTATACCGGCGTAAGAGGAATGGAGGATGTCAAGGAGGCAACCGTTCCTTACGGAGACAGGGAACTGAAAATCGCTGTGGTCAGCGGTCTTTCCAATGCCCGCAGAATCATTAAGGATATGCAGAAGGGTATTGTGAAATATGATCTTATCGAGGTAATGGCGTGCAGAGGCGGCTGTATCAGCGGCGCAGGCCAGCCGTATATTTCGCAAATGCACAGAAGCAAGCGCAGCGACGGTCTGTACCGTTCCGACAGAGTCAGCACCATCAAGCGCTCCCAGGACAACCCGCTGATGACAGAACTGTATAACGGTCTTCTCAAAAACAGAGAGCATGAACTGTTACACGTTCATTATGTCAAGTAATCCAAAGCGATATCAATTTGCTTAAATGAAGGTCACTAATTCCTAAAAAATGCATAATACACTCGGCCTTCATATAAGACCCCTTGCTCAGCAATAAGCAAGGGGTTATTTTTGTCAGTTACGCTCTTCAGATGAAAGTTTAATAAGCTTTATTAAAAGATTTAAAGATATGGATGTGAAAATTCCTTTGCATTTTATGCAAAAATCATTGGTCTACACGTGGGAATATGCGAATTAGCCGACCAGAATTTTTCGGACGGGGTACTGGTTGTTTTGAGAATTTCTATCGAATTAGTTCGATTTTTCGCCTGAGTGAAGTCCCGAAACCCTTGCAAACACTCACTTTTTAATTATGTCAAAACCACCATGCTGTCTCCGTACCTTTTTTAATACTGATGATTTTGCTATTTCCTCTCACAAGGCTGATTGTCGGAACAGTTGTTGGCACCGTGGCAACCATTGTACCGCTTGTGATAGCCGCATTTCCGTTCATTGCAAGGCTTGTTGAAAGCTCGCTTCGTGAGGTGAATCCGAATCTGATTGAAACTGCAAAATCAATGGGAGCGTCACCCTTTCAAATTATTATAAAGGTGATGATTCCCGAATCAATTCCCTCTCTGCTTTCCAATCTTACAATCGCAGTAACAACCGTTTTGGGCTACTCGTCAATGAGCGGCATTATCGGCGGCGGAGGTCTCGGCAAAATCGCAATTAACTACGGTTATTACAGATATAAATATTTGGTAATGGTGCTTGCCGTAAAACTGAACTTATATTTTTGAACTGGTTTTTGATTATTTTTTCTGTTCAAGAGCAAAGAAAAAAGCAAATTATTATAACAGATTTCATTTTTCATATCCTACATCATTTTGCATGATGCTATTTGCTAAAAACCATTTTCCAATGTTCAAGACGACAATATAATAAGTATAGAATAAGGCGAGGATTTCTCCTCGCCTCAACTTATGTATATGCTTCTATTATTAATCTTGCACCTAATTTGAAGCCGACCTTGAAGCAGTCAAGTTCAATAAGGTTTTCAAATTCTTCGCTCGCAGTAAGAAACTTATCAAGTAACTCTTTTTGCTCATTTGTCAGCGTTGATTTCAAGCGTTCCTGATTCTGATTGACTAACCTTAGTGCTTCCTTATAATTTGCATTATTCTCAATGCGACTGTATTCTGTCGGCGTAATATTACCATACCAAAGCTCTTCAAGAATATCCATAGCGTCACCTCGTATAAATCACTTCGTTATAGACAATCTCTCTTGCCTGATTCGTGATATTGTTCACCGCCTGCACCCATGCTATCATATCATCAGCCTTGAGCTGCTCAGTAATGCCTTGCTGTTCTTTGAGTTGCTTCACAAGACGGTCATACATTTCATTTGCTCTGACATCAACCTCGTGCAAATACGTATTCAATTTACATTGCACCCTCAATGAAGTACAGAAGGCAGTGCGGTGTTCTTTGATATAATCATAATATCTCATCCCCCAAACGCCAATTTCATAGTGCGTTTCGGTTGAGACCAGATTTGGCAGATATACGCCGTTTACAAGTGTATAATCCAGCCCGTTTTTCTTATCAGTAATATACTTTTTCATAGTATAATCCTCCGTATGCTTAATTGATTGTGTTTTTCAATTCCTACAATCAAACATCCTCCGTATGCTTAATTGATTGTGTTTTTCAATTCCTACAATCAAACATCGGCTGATAAAAAACTGAAGGCATCCACCCTCCTTATGGAGTGGACGCCTTCAGGCGGTTTTTAATGTCTTTAGGGGCAAAAGGGCAAAGCCAAAACCTAACCTTCTTTATGACGGACGCCCCCGTAGCCTTTTTGTTTTGTTATTTAACTTGAATTTGCAAAAAATGCGTATTATAATAGTATCATTATGAAAAGTAACAGTAACACAAAACAATTTGATAAAATGACAAAAACGCCTGTCAAAAAGCTGATAAACACGCTGGCTGTACCCACGATAATCAGTATGATGGTTACGATTATCTACAACCTTGCGGACACTTATTTTGTATCAAAAATCAGCGTTGCGGCAAGCGGTGCGACAGGTATTGTATTCAGCCTGATGGGTCTTATTCAGGCGTTCAGTTTTATGTTCGGTCACGGCGCAGGTAGTTGTGCGAGCAGAAAACTCGGCGCAAAAGATAACGACTCCGCAAGTGCGTATTGTTCAACGGGATTTTTCCTCGGTCTTGCTTTTGGCGTTTTGATTATGGCGCTGGGTCTGATTTTTCTAACGCCGTTTATCAGGGCGCTCGGCAGTACAGAAACAATACTCCCCTACGCCAAGGCATACGGTATGTATATTCTGATTGCGGCGCCTGCTATGTCAACATCGTTTGTTATGAATAACGTACTGCGTTTTGAAGGCAGAGCAAATCTTGCAATGGTAGGTCTTACCACAGGTGCGGTGCTGAATATTGCGCTTGACCCGATACTGATTTTTGTTCTTAATACAGGCATTGCAGGCGCAGGCATTGCAACCGCTGTTTCGCAGTATATCAGTATGATAATTTTACTGTCAATGTACCTGCGCGGCAAAACGCAGTGCAAAATAAAACTGCGCTTTGTCACGCTGAAACCGCGCTTTGTGTGGGAGATTATTTCGACAGGCGCGCCAAGTCTTGCAAGGCAGGGACTTAACGCCATTGCCACTATGATTATGAACATTCAGGCGGCACCATTTGGCGACGAATGTATTGCCGCGATGAGCGTATCGGCAAAATGTATGATGTTTATTTTCAGCGTGTGCCTCGGAATCGGTCAGGGATTTCAGCCTGTGTGCAGTTTCAACTACGGCGCAAAACTCTACGGCAGAGTGCGCGAGGCGCTCACATACACCTGGAAGATGTGTACGGGCGTAACCGCAATACTTTCGGCAATAATGTTTGCACTTGCTCCGCAGGTGGTGGCGTTGTTCAGGACGGAGGCTGCAGTTGTTCAAATCGGCACGGAAGCCACGCGTTTTGCATGCGTTGCGCTGTGCTTTTTGCCAACGGTAATGATGGCGAATATGGCGTTCCAGAGCATTGGCAGGACAGGGCCCGCGTTCTTCCTTGCCTGCGCGCAAAACGGACTGTTTTTCATACCGTTTGTGCTGATACTGCCGCACTTTATCGGAGTTGTCGGAATCGAGTGTTCGCAGCCGCTCGGCTACATTTTATCAGCGATGATTGCACTGCCCTATATCATTAATTTCAAAAAAGAACTAAAACTAAAAGCGACTGATTAATCAGTCGCTTCTTCTATGCCTAATATATTGTTTGCTTCAGCGGAATCAAGCGTTTCAACCGTTTTGAGTTTGCGCTGGATATACGAGTTTTTGTTTTCAGCCTCGCCGATTGCTTTGCCTGCACTTTCAATGCGCTTGCGCGCTGTTTCAAGCAAGGTGCCGAATTTTTCGTACTGCGCTTTTGCCGCACCGAGCACGTCGTAAACCTCGCTCGCCTTTTTGTTGATTGCGATTGAGCGGAATCCCATCGCAAGCGAGTTGAGCAGTGCCGTAATTGTGCTCGGACCTGCAAGCATAATGTTCTGCGCCTGCATAGTTTCCGCAACGCCTGACTTGCTGCTCATAACCTCGGCGTAAAGCCCCTCGGTTGCAAGGTACATAATCGCAAACGGCGTTGTGTTTGGCACGTCTATATACTTTGTGATATCCTTTGCTTCTGCTTTAATGCGTGTTTCAAGCGCTTTGCGTGCCGCATCAAGGGAGTCGGCGTCGCCTGCTTCTGCCGCTGCTGAAAGACGTGCATAGTCCTCCATCGGGAACTTGCTGTCAATCGGCAGCCACGTTATTGTATCGTCCTCAGCGCTCGGGATTTTAACTGCAAACTCAACCTGACCGTTGTACTTTGCGTTTGTTTTTACATTGGTTTCGTACATACCGGGGATGGTCTGGTCGAGGATATTGCCGAGTTGCACCTCTGCCCAGGTACCGCGGCTTTTAACATTTGTCAGCACACGGTTGAGCCCCTGAACGCTTGTGGTAACATCGCCCGAAATCCTTTGCATTTCGCCAAGCGAACGGTATACCGCACCGAGTTGTTTTGACACGGTTTCAAAACTTTCGTTAAGCCTTGTGTTGAGCGTTTTAGTCAGTTTTTCGTCAACGGTGGAGCGCATTTCCTCAAGTTTCTTTTCGTTACTCTCCTGCATTTTGCCGATGGCTTCGTTAATATCTTTAGTCTGCTTTTCGGAATTTGCGCTGAGCGTTTCCATCAGTTTAATCTGCTGCTCGTAGTTCTTCTCTGTCAGACTGTTCATCTTGCCTGAAAGTTCGCCGATTTTATCGCTTGTCGCTTTGTTTGAAAGTTCAATCTGTTGCTTTATAAGTTCGCTGTTGCCGTCAGATTTACCTTTGAGTGTGAGTGCAATATTAATAACTAAAAGAAGTATCGCCACACCAATTAGTATGTATAATATCATATTAACTCCGTTTACTTAAAGTATCGCTCCGGTTTTAACGTTGAACCTGAGCGTTTTTTCTTCCTCGCCGTCGAGGTAGTCAATAAACATTATATCGTTTTCCTCGTTAACCGCAAGGAGTTTTGTGTCGTCATCGTCCATCATATGGTGGAATATTGCAAGTTGATTTTCATCGTATTCGGCAATATTATCGCTCATAAGAAGCACCTTGCCGAAAAGTTTGATAAACTCCGCAAGCAACTCCTGCTGTTTGTTGGTAAATTTGATATTTGTTCTGCGAAGCAGGAATACATCAGGGTCGCAGAGGAACGCTCTGCCATTGAAGCAGCGGCGGTAGATGCTGTTGCGCAGCGCGTTTGGAGTTGAAACGTCCTCGCGGTGCATATTTTTACGCAGGAAGGTGTGCGCCCAGCCGAGCGACATATCCGCGCCGATACGCATATACTCAACCTTGCCGAAGCACGGCATCTGCTGAACGCCACAAGCAAGGATTGGCTTGTCGCCGCAGCACTCGCGCAGCAGGTCGATTGCGTCGTAAATTATCTCGCCCCTGCTCTTGCCGTGCATCGGAATAACCGAAGCGGCGTAGAGGAAGTCGAGTTTAACCATATCAAAGCCCCATACGTTGAGAACTTCGTTGAACACGCTCTTAACATAGTTGCGAGCGCCCTCGTTGTAAATATCAAGGCCGTAGAATCCGCCCCAGTTGTGACCAACGGGAACAGGTTTGCCGTTAGGAAATCTGATTATCCAGTCCGGGTGGTCTTTGACGAGTTGCGAACGCTTGTGTGCGCCAAACGGAGCAAGCCAGATACCTGCCTTAAAACCTTTTTCGTGTATAGCGTCCGCAATGTATTTAATACCGTTAGGGAACTTTTTAGGGTCGATTGAAAACCAGTCACCGACACGCGTTTCAAAGCCGTCGTCAATCTGATAAATATTCACGCTGTCTTTGTAGCCTGAGAGCGATTCGAGGTCACGCAGAATAACTTCCTCGTTGATTTTTTCGTAGTAGTTATACCACGAAGTATATCCCTTTATTTTCTCATTTGTTATCGGTTTAACGCCCATTGTATCAAAATACGCGTCAAAAACCTCGTCGTATCCGCCCTGCATATGGAATATATTAAGAAGTTCATACGGCTCGCTGATGGTAACGCCCTCAACGTCCTTTGAAATACTGAGCGTATTTCTGTTCATATCAGCATAAATGATTGTGTAACCCGTGCGGTCTGTAAGCGAGCCGAAAAGGTCCACAACATCGCCGTTTCTGACATAGGCAAGGCCGTGACTGTGGAAGGTGCCTGCCTCTTTTTCCTCATTGACAAAGGTGTAGTCGCCTACATAGTCAATGCCGTTAATCTTGCCGTAAAGGCTTTTGCCAATTCTGTTAAGGCCTTCCATTTTATCGTTTTTAACAAACTCGCGCGAGTCAGTCCAGGACTGAAAACCGTTTGCAAAAAACCTGCTGTCAGGGGCGTACTCATAGTCGCGTCTGATGTAAAAACTGTGAATAACAATATCCTTTTTTGGTGTGATTACCGCTTTGATCGAGTTCTCGCCCTCGGTAAGAGCAAAGTCAAAATCCTCGTTTGAATCGCTTGAAGTTTTAACTTTTCCGTCTGCTGTGTAAGTAAAATGATATCTGTATTCCATTATGCTACCTCTCGCGCTCGAAAATTTGTATATACATTCTATCACCATTAATCTGATAAATCAATGATAAAAATCAAAAAAAGGACGGAATTTTATCCGCCCTGATTTTTGCAATTAATTTTCAATAAGTTCAACGCCGTATTCGTCCGACAACGCCTTCATTGTGCCGTCGTCTTTTAACTGTTCAAGTATACTGTTAAGGCGTTTTGGCAGGTCTGAACCTTTGCGGCAGACAACGCCGTATTGTTCCTCGCTTAGTACAACTGTCGCCGCGAGACTTTTAAAGTTAGTACCCTTGCCGACGAGCGCCGCCGCGCTTGTTGAATCAATAATCGCAGCCTTGACTTCGCCCGAATTAACACAGGCGAGCGCATCAGACTGAGCGCCGACAGAAATATAGTTAAAGCCGTTTTCTTTTGCAACATTTTCGCCTGAAGAATTTGTTACGACAGCGACGGTGAGTTCTTTCTGGCTTTTCAAATTGTCAACGGTTTTTATTTTTGACGCAAGACTGCTTTTTACAACCGCGACCTGGCTGTTACTTGCATATGCGTTTGTAACAGACGCTTCCTTTTCGACCTCTTCTCTGATAGTGATACCGTCCCAGATGCAGTCTACCGACCTTGTATTGAGTTCGATAAACTTATTGTTCATATCAATAATCTTAAACTCTGCTTTAACGCCGAGTTTTTCAGCCGCGGCAGCAGCAAGTTCCGCGTCAAAACCAATCCACTGGTCGCTACCTTTGTCCTTGTAATTCATCGGTTTGTTATCCGAAATGCCGATAACAATTTTGCCGTTAGTTGTGATTACGTCAACATCGTTTTTAGCAGTTGATTTGCCTTTGCAGCCTGCAAGTGCAGCCGCAAGCAGAATAACGGATAAAACAAGTGCAAATACCTTTTTCATACATATTCCTCTAAAAATATTACTTAACTAAAGATATTATACTTTATTTTTACTGTATTGTAAAGCAAAAATTCCTGCCAACGCTGACAGGAATCTTAGTTCTAATTTATATTTTTTCAAGCGAGGTTGCAAGGAACTGACGTGTTTTTTCGCTCTGCGGATTTTCAAACACCTGCTCAGGGGTGCCGATTTCCTCAACAACGCCGTCAGCCATAAATATGACTTTATCAGACACGTTGCGTGCAAACTCCATCTCATGAGTTACAACAATCATTGTTCTGCCGCCGTCCTTGAGCGACTTGATAACTTTAAGCACCTCGCCCGTAAGTTCAGGGTCAAGTGCTGAAGTCGGCTCATCAAAACACAAAATATCAGGTTGGAGCATAAGCGCACGCGCTATTGCCACACGCTGCTGCTGACCGCCCGAAAGTTGGCACGGATAGTAATCTGCCTTGTCTGAAAGGTTGATTTTTTTGAGCAGTTCCTCTGCTTCTTTTTGCAGTTCTTCCTTTGTGCCTCGGTTCATAAGTTCAGGCGCTAAAGTCAGATTTTTCATAACATTATGCTGTGGGAACAGGTTGAACGATTGAAACACAAGTCCAAAGTGAAGCCGCTTTTCGCGCAGATACTTTTCCTTTATATTACGGTCAACTTCGCCGTCGTAAAGGCACTCGCCGTCAACGGTGATTGTACCCTTGTCGGCAAATTCAAGGAAGTTGATACATCTGAGCAGCGTTGTTTTGCCTGAACCGGAAGAGCCGATAATCGACAACACCTCGCCTTTTTCAAGGTCAAAATCTATGCCTTTAAGCACCTCCACATTGCCGAAAACCTTGTGGATGTTTTTAACTTCTAATACTGCCATATTCGCCCCTCCTATACCGTGTAGTAGTCAAGTTTCTTTTCAATTTTGCCGAAAAGAACAGTGAGTATACCGTTAAACAGAAGGAAAAATACGCCCGTGTAAAACAGCGGCCAGATAAGTCCTCTTGCCGAAAAACGCTCGGACACCATAATAATCTCCGAAAGGGCAATAACTCTTGCAAGCGACGTATCCTTGACAAGTGTAATAATCTCGTTACTCATAGGCGGCACAATTTTTTTAACAACCTGCATAAGAGTAACGTTAAAGAATATCTGCTTTTTAGTCATGCCAAGCACCATACCTGCCTCGTGCTGACCGACAGGCACGCTCTCGATACCGCCGCGGTAAATCTCCGAAAAATAGCAAGAATAGTTAATGACAAACGCTACAAGCGCCGCCATAAAACGCGTTTTCATCGGGGTGCCGAACACGATACCCGGCACATAAAACACCACAAAAAGTTGCAGCATAAGCGGTGTGCCGCGGATAATCCACACAATCGTTTTTGACAGCCAGCGAAGCGGCGGAATTTTTGACATCGAACAGAAACTTATTATCAGTCCGATCGGTAATGAAAACAGGATTGTAAGGCAAAAAAGCCGCAGATTTTCGCCAAATCCTTTCAGTAATTCAGTTGTAATTGCACTAATAGTCATAAGCCTTAAAGTCATCACAACGGACGACAGTTATGCCGTCCGTCGATGGTTAGTATTTGTTGATAATTTCAGTTACGCAAGTTGTGCGCCGAGTTTGTATTTGTCGGCAATCTTCTTGAGAGTGCCGTCTTTTTTAAGTTCGTCAATAGCTTTGTTAACCTCTGCGGTAACGTCTGAACCTTTGCGGAATGCAACGCCGTACTGCTCGTCAGCAAAAGATTTGTCAACAATTACAAGGTCAGCATAGTCAGTGCCTTCGCCGAGTGAGCCGATGCCTGTTACATAGTCGATTACAGCGGCGTCTGCAGTGCCTGCCTTAACTTCCATAAGCGCGTTTTTCATAGCGTCAACAGGAACATATTTAGCCTCGCCAAAGAAGTCTTTGTAAGTTTCGTCAGCGATGATTTCCTCGCCGTATGACTCTTTTTCAGCAACAACGGTTTTGCCCTTGAGTCCGCCCGGCTGTGAAAATGCCTTTTCGTTTTCAGCCTTGCAGATGATAACCTGCTTGTTGTTCATATACGGATTTGTGATTGACATTGCTTCTTTTCTTTCGTCAGTGATTGTAAGACCGTTCCAGATGCAGTCAATGTTCTTTGCAGAAAGTTCGGTTTCCTTAGCGTCCCATGAGATTTCCTGGAACTTAGCCTCAACGCCGAGTTTTTCACAAACAGCCTTGCCGAATTCAACTTCAAAACCTGTAAGTTCGCCGTTATCGTCAATATAGTCCATAGGCTCAAAGTAGGTGATACCGATTACAAGAGTGCCCTTATCCTTGATGTAGGCAAGGTCGGATTCAGTGTCAGCCGTTGCACTTTTGCCACTACAGCCTGCAAAAACTGCGACAATCAGCATTGCCGATAAGAGAATTGCAAATAATTTTTTCATAAAAACTACCTCTTTCAAAATTTTAGTTTTTTCAACGGTGTTATTATACTTTATTTCTTTAGCGTTGTAAAGTGTTAATTTGATAAAATCACAAATTTTGCAAATATTCACCAAAAGCCGCTGTATAAAACTGTGTATATTTATCCTTTTTGTGAATAATTAAACATAATAATTGACAATTATTCAGCGATATGGTATGTTAGTGCTGCATATAAATGTATAAATAATAATTTTAAGGAGAGAATAATTATGAAAAAATTTTTATGCGTACTTCTTACAGTAGCACTGCTTGCAATCACATTTGTTGCTTGCTCAAACGGTGGCAGCACTGAAGATACCACTGCAGCAAACAATGCTGCAAAAGAAACTCTTGTTATGGCAACAAACGCAGAGTTCCCGCCATACGAGTACCACGAGGGCGACAAGATTGTTGGTATCGACGCAGAAATCGCACAGGCAATCGCAGACAAACTCGGTATGGAACTCAAGATTGAGGACGTTGCGTTTGACTCAATCATTCCTGGCGTGCAGGCTAAGAAGTATGATATGGGTATGGCAGGTATGACTGTTAACGACGAAAGACTCAAGAGCGTTGATTTTTCAACATCTTATGCAAAAGGCGTTCAGGTTGTAATTGTTAAAAACGATTCTGACATCAAGACTGTTGACGATGTTAAAGGTAAGAAAGTCGGCGTACAGACTTCAACCACAGGTGACATCTACGCAACTGACGACTTTGGCGAGAAGAATATCACCAGGTTTGACAACGGCGCTGTTGCAGTACAGGCACTTGTAGCAGGTAAGGTTGACTGCGTTATCATTGATAACGAACCTGCAAAGAGTTATGTTGAAGCAAACGAAGGTCTTAAAATCCTTGAAACAGAGTATGTCGAGGAAGAATATGCTATCTGCTTTAACAAAGAAAACACCGAACTTAAAGACAAAGTTAACAAAGCACTTGACGAACTCACCAAGGACGGCACAGTTCAAAAGATTATTGATAAATACATCAAGGCTTAATTAACTGACAAAACACGTTTCAGGAGGCGGTGATACCGCCTCTTTTTGTGAGGAAAGATATGAGTATAAACACTTTATCTATAATTGACACCTTCAAACAGGTTATGATTGAAGGCGACCGCTACAAGCAGTTGGTTGACGGCTTTTTTAACACGCTCAAAATCACGGCAGGCGCCCTGCTTGTAGGTATTGTAATCGGCATTGTTATAGCCGCAATACGCACGTCGTTTGACAAAAACAAAGAGTCGATGAAACTCAAGGGCGGAGTCGGCTACTACATACTCGGCTGCCTTAACGCGATATGCAAGTTGTATCTTACAATTATCCGCGGCACGCCTGTTGTTGTGCAACTTATGATTGCGTATTTTGTAATCTTTGTATCCACCGACAACGGCGTTCTTGTGGGCATATTTGCGTTTGGTATTAACTCAGGCGCATATGTTGCAGAGATTTTCAGGGCAGGCATTATGTCTGTTGATTCCGGTCAGTTTGAAGCCGGACGAAGCCTCGGCTTTAACTATATGCAGACTATGAAATCAATCATCATTCCGCAGATGTTCAAGGCTGTGCTGCCCACCCTGCTCAACGAGTTTATCGCGTTGCTCAAAGAAACCTCTGTTGCAGGCTACGTTGGCGTTATTGAACTTACAAAATCGGGCAACGTAATCGCAGGCAGAACCTTTAACTATTTTATTCCGCTGTTTACGGTTGCTATAATTTACCTGACATCTGTAATCATTCTAACCTGGCTTGTTGGCAGGATTGAAAGGAGGCTTCGCAAGAGTGAACGGTAATGTTTTAATTGACGTTAAGGGACTTAAAAAGCACTATATCGACGGCACAGTTAAGGCGCTTGACGGCATTAACCTTGAAATTGACAGGGGCGAAGTTGTTGTTATCATCGGTCCTTCAGGCTCAGGCAAGTCAACTGTTTTGCGCTCGTTGAATCTTCTTGAAATTCCGACAGACGGCAGCATTATTTTTGACGGCGACGACCTCACCAATCCTAAACTTGACATCAACAAGCACCGCCAGAAAATGGGTATGGTGTTCCAGCACTTCAACCTATTCCCACATATGACGGTACTCAAAAACCTGACTATCGCGCCTATGAAACTGCTCGGCAAATCTAAAGCGGAAGCGGAATCAAAGGCGAAAGACTTGCTTGAACGCGTAGGTCTCGGCGACAGAGCGGACTCTTATCCGAGTCAACTTTCAGGCGGTCAGAAGCAGCGTGTTGCCATTGTTCGCGCACTGTGTATGGAGCCTGAGGTTATGCTGTTTGACGAGCCGACTTCCGCGCTCGACCCCGAAATGGTAGGCGAAGTTCTGCAAGTTATGAAAAGCCTTGCGGAAGATGGTATGACTATGGTTGTTGTAACCCACGAGATGGGGTTTGCACGCGAAGTTGCAACGCGGGTTGTGTTTATGGACGGCGGCAAAATACTTGAAGAAGGCACGCCTGAGGAAATTTTTGACAGCCCGAAAGACCCGAGACTTGTTGACTTTTTGTCTAAGGTGCTGTAAAAATGATTAAATTTACATCAACCGAATACAATAATCCCGACAAGCATTTTGTGGCGGTAAAAGCGGAGTTTGACGTTGAGGGCAATATTATGCCGATATCGCTGACGTACAATGACGTCGAGTACGAAGTTGACAGAATCACGGATATCCGCCCTGCGGCGTCGCTCAAATCAGGCGGCGCAGGCATACGCTACACCTGCTATGTTGCAGGCAAAAAGACGTATCTTTTTCTTGAAGACACACGCTGGTTTTTTGAAATTTGCGAATAAATTTGCAAACAAAATTGAATAAAAACGAATTCCCCTGTACACAATAGAGGTGAACAGGGGGATTTTTTATGTCATTTTTTACCAGAAGAAGTTATATCCGCGCAGTGTCGTATATGCTCGCGATTTTCGGCATACTCACAGCGTTTGCAATAATCAACACCAACGAAAAACGCGAGTACAAAACAAAACTCGAAGCGTCGTACCAACAGTCGCTCGGCGAACTTTCAGGCTGCCTTGACACGGTTAACACAGACCTCACAAAGACACTATACTCTAATTCATCTAAAGAACTCTATTCGCTGAGCCGCGACCTGTTTGCGCAGTGTCAGAGCGCAAAAAATGCGGTGAGCCGTCTACCCGTGTCGCAAATGGAACTTGCAAACGTATACAAGTTTCTTAGTCAGGCGAGCGACTACGCGCAGTTCATAGGCAATGAGGTATCGGAGGGCAAAAGCATTACACCCGCACAGCACAAAACACTTTACACCCTGCTTGAGTATGCTGAAAAATTCAGCAATTCAGCAGACGATATGGTTAAAAAATCACAGGCAGGCGCCCTTATAACAGATGGCGCTGTAAAAAGCGATACAAAAATAAGCACAGGTGCGCTTGACGTTGACTTTTCAAACGGCGCAAAGACTTTTGAGAGTTTCCCCACCCTGCTTTACGACGGCCCGTTTGCTGACCAGGTGCTTAACAAAAAGTCGAAACTATTAAAAGCCGCACAGGAAAAGACAAAGGACGAGTGCAAGGCGATTGCCGCTAAAGCGATTGGTGTAAACAAAAACCGCGTAACATTTGCAGAGAGCGACAAGTCGTCTATCCCCTGCTACACCTTCAGATGCGGCAGGTACACAATCTCTATCACACGTCAGGGCGGCTATGTTAAAAGCATACTCTATTCCGGCGCAGTCACAAGCGCTGCGATTACAGAGCAGAACGCACAAAACATTGCACAGCAGTATCTGAAAAGCATAGGTTACGGCAGTATGAGCGCCAACTACTACTCGGTGCAGGACAATATCTGCACGGTGAACTTTGTTTACAAGCAGGGCGATATGCTCTGTTACAGTGACCTTATCAAGTGCGGCGTTGCGCTTGACAGCGGCAAAATCGTGTCGCTCGACAGCGCAACGTATATTACAAATCATATTCCGAGAAGCAAGTTTTCGCCCGCTATTTCAAGCAAAATCGCACAGAAAAAACTGTCGCCCTACCTCACTGTGAACGACGTTTCAAAGTGCGTGATCCCCAAAGAAAGCGGAAAAGAAGTGCAGTGCTATGAGTTCAACTGCACAAGCAGCGACACGGGCGAGGACGCTCTCGTTTATATAAATGCAAAAACAGGCGCCGAGGAGGATATAATGCTACTGCTTTATACCGACGGCGGCACACTCGTAAAATAATTAAACACAGAAAGGAAAAACACTATGAAAAAACTACTGATTGTCATTGCCGCAGTTGCAATTTGCGCAGGAATTTTTACAGGCTGCAACAGCGAGCGCGGTGAGGTTTCAACCACAACAGAAAACAACACTTCAGCAACAGAAACCACGCAGAACACTACCGA
>ONXZ01000018.1 GCA_900321905.1 uncultured Eubacteriales bacterium | reverse complement strand
AGCACGAGTATTCGAGCGTTGAGGATATACTCGCCTACGCTGAGGAAAAAGGTGAAAATCCGTTTTTGATTATATGCGATGAAATTGAGGACAGCCACAACCTCGGTGCAATTATCCGTACTGCGGAAGCGTGCGGCGCGCACGGCGTGATTATACCAAAACGGCGCGGTGTGGGGCTGAACTTTATTGTTGCTAAAACCTCTTGCGGCGCGCTTGAATATATGCGTGTGGCGCGGGTTAACAACCTTGCGGATACAATAGACAAACTCAAAAAGCAAAACATCTGGGTATACTGTGCCGATATGGACGGACAGCGCTGGGACAAAACTGATTTTTCAGGCGGAGCGGCGCTCGTGGTTGGCAGCGAGGGCAAGGGCGTTGGCAGACTTATCAAAGAAAAATGTGATGTTACAGTCAGCCTGCCGATGCTTGGCAAAGTTAACTCGCTGAACGCCTCCGTTGCGGCAGGAATACTGATGTATGAAATTGCAAGGCAAAGACTGGACTAAACAACATATAATTTACGATTGCAGAGTGAGAATATGAGCGAAAATTTATCTATTGATGAAATAATCAGGCGTGCTGAGGAAATCAAGCGCGCGGCGGAGAAGCAACTGCAAGCCGCTGAAAAAAGCCTTGATGAAAAAGCAAAAACCGCCATTGACGAAGTGGTGGTTGACGAAAAGCAAGTGGTTGACCGCATTGCCAGGGTATATGAAAAAATTGAAGAAGAGGAAGATGTCAAGGAGTACATTCCGCCGTCAAAAAAGACTGACAAAACGGCTGTTGTTCCTGACCTCAAAAATTTAGACGCCGACGTAAAAGTTGTTGAGGATGTCAAGGTCTTTGGCAAAGAGAATAAACCTGTGCCAAAACCTGCGGGCAACGACTCAAAAACGCAGGCTGTGCTTGATTTAAGCGGCGAAAAGGCTGAGGACCTTGGCAAAACGCGCCAATTTGTCGCAGAGCCGAAAGCCCCACAAATCTACGTTAGCGAAACCGAAACAAAGAACGAGAACGACCTGCAGAAAATGCCGACAATCGTGGCGCACGAGCGTATAATCGACGGCTTTGACAACGACTCAAAAGACGCGCAGGAGCCTGAGGAAGAAATGGCAATGCAAATGCGTTTTGAAGGGTTTGACGACGCAGTTGAAACTGTGCCGAAAATTGACGAGGAAGTTGCAGAGCAGATGCTCGCAGAAAGCAGGCAGGAAAAAGTCAGCAAATTCCGCCTTTTCGGCCCTGATGAAACGGACGAGGACCTCGGCTCGCACAAAGAGGTGCGCGAGGATTATATAAGCCGGGACGAAAAAGAGCATTTTCTCAGCAAACTCGTATCAAAAAAGAGTTCGCTGAACACAAAAATGATAATAACTATCCTCCTCGCTCTGCCGATGATACTGATGACGGTGTTCAAGGACAGCGCATTTTTCCCGCTGTTCCTCACCTCGCACAGCGCATACTTTGCGGTGTCGGCAATACTCTACGGCTTGGTGCTTGCGGTGAACGTGAACATACTGATACACGGCTTTAACCTCAAACGCCGCTTTAACAGCGATTTGCCGATTGCGCTTGTTGCGGCTATGATATTTGTGCATACCGTAATTATGGCAACCGATAAAAGCCTGTGGATTGACAACGGTGTGCTGCTTACGCTGCCCGGTACGTTTGCGATATTTATGTCGCAGTTCGGCAAGAGCAGAATGATGAGCAGAGTTATAGACAACTTCAAATTCCTGTCCGACTCGGGCGACAAATACACGGTTGAAAATATTGCAAACGCCGTTGATGCGGAGATTATCTGCCGCGGACTGATTGAGGAAGAACCGCTTATTAAAACGAGCGTTAAAACCGATTTTCCGTCAAACTTTATGGAAATCTCCACAAAGCGCGAAGTGGCGAACAGGATATCAAAAATCGTATTTCCTATTGCATTTTTGCTTGCGATTGCGCTGTTTGCGGTAATCGGCATAATGAATAATTTTAACACCGCGTTTAATATGGCGCTGTGCTCGCTCGCAATCACGCTGCCGTGCTGTGCGCTGTACATCGGCAACACCGTGCTGCTCGACATTTCAAAAGGGCTGCATAACTCCGGCGCACGCGTGTGCGGTTATGAAGGCGCGGCAATGGCTTGCGGCGCAAACGTTATGGTTATGGAAGCCGCCGACCTGTTTGGCGCAAACTCCTGCGAAATGCACGGCTTTAAAACCTTTGACGGCACAAAAGTTGACGACGCAATTATCTACACCGCGGCGGTTATGACGCAAACAAAGAGTCCGCTTGCGCGAGTATTTGACGACGCAATAATAGGCAAAAAATCAATTTTACCTGTCGCGGAGGAGATAACTTACGAAACAAGTCTGGGTATTTCCGCCTGGATTTACAAGGACAAAGTGCTTGTAGGCAACCGCGAACTGATGACGCACCACGGCGTTAACCTGCCTGCGAAAAATTTTGAAAAGAAGTACACTATCAAGGGCAGAAAAGCGCTTTACCTTGCTATCAACGGCAACGTTGCCGCAATGTTTATTGTGAGTTACAGCGCCGACCCCGACCTGAAACGCGAACTGCGCAAACTTGAAAAGAGCGGCATAACTATCGTTGTAAGAAGCAGCGACCCGTACATTAACGAACAGAGCATAACCGACCTGTTTGCTCTGCCTGAAGGCTTTGTGCGAGTGATGAACTACTCCGCAACAAGGGTGTATGAAAAATATTCTGATATGCACGTTGAAAAATCGCCTGCCTACGTTGTGCATAACGGCACGGCAATGGGTTTTGTGTCGGCAATGCGTGCGGCTGAGATTATACGCAGCAGCGCAAACCTGATTTCGTTTTTAACCTACTTTGGTTCGGCAATCGGCTTTGCGATAATCGCGATGTTGAGCGTGCTTGAATCGTTCCGGAACATAACGGCGCTGAGCATAATCCTGTTCCAACTCATATGGAACGTGTTTACGCTGTTTGTCATCAAAATTAAAGGACTTTCATTATGATAAAAACTATTGGCAAAAGCGATTTTGAAAAAGTATCGGCAGGCAAAAAAGCGCTTGTTGAATTTTACGCAGACTGGTGCGCTGAGTGCGGCGCAATGGTGCCGTATCTTGAAAAAGCGATGGCGCAGACCGACGTGCCGTTTTACCGCTTTGACTGCGATGGCGACCGCGATTTTGTTATAGAGCTTGGCATAATGGCGCTGCCGACAACCGTCGTGTACGAAAACGGCAAAGAAATCGCCCGCAGGTCGGGACTTATGGAGGAAAGCGAAATACTCAAAATGCTATAGTATTATTATAATGTATATAATATTAAAAGGCTGTATCACCAAAAGTGATACAGCCTTTTTGCTGTTAGTTATTAATACAAACCTTTTTTGAGCATTGCAAGGTCGCGTCCGTTAATGATACCGTCTGCGTTGAGGTCAAGCGCTGAGTTATAAACATCGTCGCCCCTCTCTGCACCTACAACGTCAAAGAAACTGTAACTTTGCGTTGTGCCGCAGCCGTTAACACACGACATATCAACGGTGTTATCGTGGAAACCGGTAACCTTATAAATGTGGTCGTCCTTCCAGGTTGCCCAAATGTCCTTGTCTGCCTGTATGTCACTGAATGAGTCGCTCCACGCAACAAAGGTTTTACACTGCGGTGTGTCAGTAATCTCAGGTGCGGTTGCTGTCGCGCCACGGTCAACAATCTGTTCTGAAAGCAGAGTCTGTTTTTTGCCGTTTGTGAAGAACCTTACAACAAAGAAGTTGCGCTCAACGTTGATATGAACTGTGAGCGGCTCTGCGCCGTCAAGTCCGGTGTTGTATTCGTAGTCAATGCCGTCAACAAGTTTTGCCAAATCTTCGGTATAAAACGACTCGCCGTTATAAGCAACCATTTGCGTTTCATCATCAACATCAAGCGATGTTGAAGTTATGCGCGACCTGTCACTGAACGGAATAGTTACAAACGCTGTGCCGCTTGATATTTCTGCAGTGCCGTCAATCGTCTGCTCGCCGATACGGTTTGACGTAACGTTTGTCAACTGCGTGTTTGCCGACAGGTCAAGTTCCTTAATATGGTTGTTACTGCAGTGCAGCGAAGTCAGCGCCGTGTTGTTGCTGAGATTGAGCGCAGTAAGTTCATTCTGACTGACCTGCAATGTTGCGAGCGCCGTGTTGTTGCTGACATCGAGCGTTTTTAAATGGTTTGTACTGCACGAAAGCGACTGCAAACCTGTGAGTTTTGAAACGTCAAGCGTGTTGAGTTCGTTACTCTGGCAGTTGAGCGTGCGAAGCGCCGTGTTTTTGCTGACATCGAGCGTTTCAAGGTCGTTGCCCATACAGTCAAGCCAGGTGAGGTTTGTGAGTTTTGAAACGTCAATTGACGTGAGTCCGATACCGCCGCAGCGCAAAGTGCGCAGGTTGGTAAAGTATTCGATACCCTGAATGCTTTTAACTTCTGCGTCCTCGTCAAGGTCGTACAGATAACCTGTAACCGAAAACAGCGTTACGCCCGAGCGCTCGGAATCAGAAAGATAGCCGTCCTCGTCCTCGTCACATTCCATAGAAACTATGGTGCGGAAATTTTCATCAGGGAAGTTTGTTGCGTTAATCGCAACAGGTGCGGCATAAACGGTTATGCCTGCCGCAAGGCTTGCCACCGCCGGAACAGCAGCGAGAAGCAGGGCCGTTATTTTTTTATTCAATTTCATATTCAGCCCCCCTTATCGCGATACTGTTACTGTGATGGATTTAGAAACGGTTGAACCGTCAGGATTTGTGATTGTGCAGGTGATAGTTTCGCTATTCGACTGGCGGGCAATGCCCCTGCCCCTTGATGTGAGGTTAACAAAGCCCTCGTCGCTGACAGTCATATAAGTGCTGTCTGTAATCGACCACTCAACGCTCACCGGCTCGCTTGCATTTGACGGTGTAACAATGTAGCCGAGTTGGATACCGTTAAAGTCTGTGTAGCGAAGCGGGTGGCCTGTGCTTGAGTACGAATCTCCCTCAATCTCTGTACCGTCAACCGTGAAGGTGAAATCAGTAATCGGTATAATCACATCTGTAATTGTGATATTGTAAGTTTCCTCATACTCTCTGTCATAGTCGTCAACAGCAGTGTATTTAACCGTGAGCGTAGCCTTGTCGGCAGTCTTTGTAACTGTGAGCGTGTCGCCGTTTTTGGTGACTGTTGCGCCTGTTACATTCTCCGCCGTGAAGGTGTGCGACTTAATCATTGCGCCTTCGTTCATAGCGCAGGTGATTGTCGCCGTGCCGTTTTGCGCCTCGTAAGTAGAGTTGTTTGCGATAGCCGAGCCGTTAACTGTGATTGTCGGGTCAGGTGTAATAAACTCGTGACCTTCAAGGAGAGTCATAGCCTCAAGCAGGTTTGCACAAGCGTCGTCAATCTCGCTCTGCGAAGCATACGGATTTTCGTAAACTTCAAGAGCCGCTTCATATTCTTCCTTAAATATAGTTCCCTGCTCAACAGCGTAATCCTTATAGTCAATCTGCTCTGCGTTTGCAAGAGCCTCCTGCAGTGCGCTTGTGTCCCAGGTGGTGTAAGCCTTGATTGTAGCCGTGTAACCGCCGTCAAGCGTTGTTGCGGTGATTGTACATTCACCCTGTGCAACAAAGGTAACAAGACCGTTGTTGTTAACAGTTGCAACGCTGTCGTCGCTTGATGTGTACTTACAATCGGTTACAAAGTAGTTTGTCTGAGTTGTATTTGAAATACCGAGGTCTGCCGCTGTGAGTTTAACACTCTTTGTGTCGCCGACAGAGCCGAAAACAATGTCGTTCGGAAATTCTGCCTTTGTAACAGGATATCTTACAAACGAAACGTGAACGGTGTCCGAAACAACTGTGCCGTCATAGCAGGTGACTGTGCAGGTGATATCCGCCGCTCTTGCGCCTGCGGTGTTGGTAACAAGTCCGTTTTCATCAACAAGGACTGTTGATTTGTCGGAACTCCACTCAATTTCACGGTAAATCGCGTTTTCAGGGTCAATAATCGCTTCAAGTTGGAGTTTTGACGCCGCAAGAATATTTGCAGTCTTGCGGATATAGCCGTCGTGCGGAGTAGTAACGCCGTCCTGGTCAGCCTGCGCGATAATAACAACCTCGTCAGGCGCGATGTATTTAACAAGTCCGTTGTATGCAGCGTTGAGGGTTTCAAGATAGGAGTTAACCTCAGCCTGAGTAGCCTTGCCCTCGTTGACAACTTGCTGACATTCAGCAACTGCCGCGCCGAGTGCGCCGAGGCTGTCCTCGGTATAAATCATCTCGTCGTTAACGCTGTCAATGAGGTTTTGGTATTCAGTAACCTTTTCAGCCAGCGGCTGGAAGTTTGTGCGAACTTCAACCGCAATATCCTTTGAGTAACCGCCGTCAACTGTCTTGGCGGTAATTGTGCAGGTACCCTTGTCAACAAAGTGGATAACGCCGTTGTCTACAGTTGCAACATTTTCGTCAGTAGTTGTCCACTCGATGTTTGATACGTCGGGCGCGCCGCTTGCTGAGGTTGCGCTTGCGGTAACAGTAACATCGCTGTCGGTTGCATACTTAGTGAACGATGTTTCGGAAACGTTAATGCCGTTAACAGTCTTGTCAGCCATAACAACGTTGATAATACGGCTGTATGTTCTGTTATAATCGTCAACAGCGGTAACCTTAACCTTTGCCCAGCCCGCCTTTGTTCTGTCTGTCGGGGTGAGTTTTGCTCTTGTGGAAGTTACCGACTCTGTGCTCATATTCGACTTGCTGATTACAGACCAGTTGAGCGACTTATAAAACGCGTTGCTTGGCGAAACTGCCGCGTCAAGGTATACATAGTTGTTGTAGTTATAATCAGCGTGTCCGCTGCCGAGGTTGATTGAAAGCGCGTCCCTGTCCGAAACCGTGCCGCTGCTAACCTGTGAAGCGGATGAGAAGGTCGGGTCTTTCCAATCCTGATAAGTTACGTTAATCTTTTGTACCTGAATATACTCGTTGTTAGCAAGCGCTGCACCTGCGTTGTTGAGTGCAGTTGCGTAATCGTCAATCTCGTCCTGTGTGAGCGAGAAATCGGTAAGCGCTTCAACGGCTTCATCATATGCGCGCTTGAACGCCTGACCCACCTCGTAAGCGTAGTCTGTATAGTCAACGTCTTTATAGCGCTCGATTGCCGCTGCAAGTTCGCTTCTGTCGCCCTCGGTAGAAACAATACATTCAGCAGACTTACCGCCGTCGTAAGAGATAACTCTTACCTTTGTGGAGCCTGCGCCTACGAAGGTAACCTTGCCGTCCTGGTCGATTGTGGCAATACTCTCGTCGTCGCTCTCCCAGTAATAATCCTGAATTGACGCCTTGCCGATGTGCGCCGCCGTTGTGCCGACAGGCTGTACCGTGCAGGCAAGTTGATGAGTTTCGCCTGTGTTGCCGAAAATATTAGTTTCGGACAGTTCCATACCTGTTACAGGGAAATATGCAAACGATACCCAAACGTAGTCGCTGAATGACCTGCCGAAGTGGTCTGTGATAGTACAGGTAATCTTGCCGTAGCAGGACTTGTTCGCGGTAGGCGAAGCGTTACCCTCGTTGTCAACCGAAATATCAGAGGTAGAAGAAGTCCACTCAACTGTCTGATATGAAGCGTTATTAGGATAAAGTCTTGCGTTGAGGTCAAGTTTAGCGTTCTTGTAACTGATACCCTCCGAAAGAACTGACAAATCGAACTGATAGAAGTCTGATGTTGCCTCGCCGTCAAGATAAAGTTCAATAGCCTGGAGGTCTGTATATTTTTTAAGTCCGTTGTACGCCGCCTCAAGGGTGTTGTACATTGCGTCAACTTCTTTTTGTGAATAGCCTGTTCCCTTTGCAACCATAGCCTGAGCAGCCTCAAGTGCGCCTGTGTAAACGTCCCATGTATCAGGGAAGTAAGAAGTACGGTTGAGGTTGAGGTCAGTATACTGCTGAATGAGATTGCGCAGCATATCGTAGTTGGTCACAACGTTAACATTGCAGGTTGCCTTAAATCCGCCGTCATAGGTGGTTGCGGTAATCTGGCAGTCGCCGCCGCATACAAAAGTAACAACGCCGTTCTGGTCAACAGTTGCGATTTCGGGATCGCTTGTTTCCCAATAAATATTTGTACAGGAAGCGCCGCCGATATTCAGCGTACCTGCCGGAGTAACCGTTGCCGTGATAGTCTGCGTTTCGCCAACTTTACCGCCTGTGATGGTTGTCGGGTTAAGTTCAACGCCTGTTGCCTTTGTTTTAGCAAAGGACACATAAGCGGTGTCTGTAATTACTCTGCCGCTGTAATCCTCCATCGTGCAGGTGATAATTGCAGAACTTGCGTTGTTGGAGGTCGGACGGCAAACGCCGCTGCGGTCAACTGAGATTGAACTGTTGGACGAAGACCACCTGATGTCAGAGTACATTGCTCCCCTCGGGTTAGTCTTATAGTTGAGTTTGTAACTCTGCTTTGTGTAGTTTGCAGTTGTACCAACGCTTACGGTAACGTGGTCATTGATGTTTTCGCCGTTTGAACCTGTGATTTCAACCTCGTTAACACCTACAAATCCGCCGAGTTTGAAGAATGAAGAAAGCAGATTTTTTGTAGTTGTGTCAACGTTATCCTGTGAAGCCATTTCCTCGTCGTAGTAAACCGAATACGCGAGGTCAAGTTTCTTCATATAATCCTGATAGAGTTTTTTGTTGTCTTTTGTTCTGATAATAACCGTGTCCTCGCACAGGTCCATAACCTGTTTGAGTCCCGATTTATCAGGAAGCACCTTAACTGTAGAAGTACCTACGATACCGCCGTCGGCAGATACGCAGTAGAGCGTTGCCGTGCCTACATCGTTGCCGGTAACAAGTCCGTCGCGGTTGTCGTTAGTCATAGTCTTAACCGAGAAAACAGACTCGTCTGACGAATACCAGTTGCACTTGTAACAAGCGTAGCCTGTTGAAGTCCAGCTACCGTCAAATCTTACGGTGTGTGTAACCTCCTCGGTGCTGCCGTTTGTAACAACAACAGGGTTTGTATTAATTATATTTGATGTTACATAGTTCTTGGTAACGCAAACCGTAATAACGTTTGACTTAATTTTGCCGTCGTTAGACACAGCGTAGATGTTAAACGTATCCGCAACCTCGTGACCCGCCTTCTGCTTAACAGAAATTGAGTGCGTGTCGTCGCTGACGTCGGTGTTGTAGTAACCGTTGTCAACAACCCAGGTGAGGTTTTGGTTGGTTGCGCTTGCAGGCGAAACGGTTGCCGCAAGTTTTGCGCCATTGCCGTTATACGCCTCCGCAACATTCTTTTTAATAGTTACATATTGGTAGTCAACGCCGTTGATTGTGACTGTGTTGTTTCTGTTAATATCGCCGTTTGACGTGCCGCCTGTTACGGAAATATTTATGCCTTCAACAGGGATACCTGTGCGGACTTCTTTTTCGGCAATATAACTCGAAATCTCGTAAAAATTACCGTTTGAAAGTTCATAGCCTGTGTACGCCTTCATAGCGATTGTGCAGTAGCCGCCGCTGATAGAAGTGTAGTGGCCGAGGCGGTCAATCTGACCGATACCGTTGCTTACAGGCTCGTCGCTCGCCCATTCGTAAATCGGGTTGCCGTCATCGTCCTCGCCTGTTTTTATACCCCACATTGTATAGAGGTTTTCAGCGTTTGCAACACGGCTCGGATAAAGCGTGTAACTGTAATCTTCGCTATGGTCAATTTCAACCGTGTCATCGCCGACAATATCAACATGCGATATGTAGCGTCCCGTTTTACCTGTTACGGTGACGGTTACCGAGCGGCTTACGCCCGATTTTGCAGTTGCCGTAATCTCCGTAGTAGCGGATGAAAGCTGACCGAGCGAGCCGTTTGCGTCAAGGCCTTTGATAACGCCTGTTTCGGGGTCAACGCTTGCAACCTCGGGCTTTGATGAAGTCCATACCATACCCGTAAGGTCGCCTGCCTCGGGCTGAACTTCGGTAATGCTTAACTGAATTTCGCTGCCCTCGCGAACAGTCGTGTTGCCGTCGATCGCAAAACTCGTAACAGGCTGCGCCTCAACAACGTTAAAGGTAATGCTGTCGTTGTAAACAATCTGCAGGACGATGTTTGCAATAATCTCAACAGCGGTTGCGGTAAGTTGAACAGGGTCAGCAGCGTCCTGCGTGATATCCTTAATCGCAAACGCCGCGTCAAGAATACCCGCGAGCACGTTACGGTTGATGTCAACGCCCATATATTTTATAAGTGCGTCGGCAACTTTCGTAGTGTCAAGCGTGCCTGTGTTGTCAAGCGCGTAAACATAGTTTACGAGTTTTAGTATAGCCTCAATAACCTCCTCCGAGTCAGGCGATACCATAATCGTTACCGTGCCGGTGTTCTTAAATGATACAAGGCCGCTGTCATTAACAGTTGCTACAACCTTGCCCTGTGAAAAGATTGAGGAGGATTTTACGGAATATACAACGCCGAACTTAAGCCTCTGCGGTGTGGTGATAGCGTGGAGCTGTACCTCGCCGCCCTTCGGCTGCGTTGTGTTAATCTGCGACTTATTTGTGATATGTGTTCCGTTCGGGAGGAAGTTGGAAAGCGGGTCGTCGTTTTTGATAACCGTTACATCAATACTATCCTGCGCAAGGAGCGTGCCGTCCTGTGCAAACATCTGGCAGTAGATGGGCGTGTTAACCTTGTCAAGATATTCGCGCAGCGAGTCAACAAGTTGACCCTTGTACGACTCAACGTAATCAGCAAAACGCGAGTCAGAACCGAGCGCCGTTACCATAAGGTCGATAATAGCCTCGGTGTCCATTGAGTCAAGGTCGATATACTCGTTGAAAAATACCTTTTCAAAAACGGTACCCATTGCGCTGCCGATAAGCGGAATAGGCTTAACCTCGTTGTCAATCCACGACTGAACAACTGCGCCCTTTGACGAGTCAAACGCCTTGACCTTACCTGTCTGGTCGGTATCAACAAGCACGGGGTTTTCGCTGTACCACTTGAAGTACGCATTGTCGGGAGCGGTGCAGTCAATCAGTTTGTATGTGTACTGCACAGTTTCGCCCTCGGGTATGTACTCAATGTGTTTTTCCTTAGTGTCCTCGTTATCGTAGGTAGGCACCATTGTGTTTGAATCTTTGTAAAAGATTTCAAGTTCGTACGCCTCGATAACGCCGTCCTCCGCAAACGCAGACACAGCAGGAACAATGCCGCTGACTGTCAGCAGCAAAGCGAGCAGTATGCTCAACGTTTTTTTAGTGAATCTTAGTCGCATAGTTATCCCTCCCATAGGAACTATATATAAAACTCTAATTTGTAAATTATTAAATTTATTAATAATTATACTTTATCTATATTATTATATACCATTTTATCGCTTCGGTCAATATGTTGTGTTTTTAAAATGTTACAAAATTTTGAACAAACCGTTGTGTAAAACTTACAATTATCTGTAAATATTTTTATACAGATTGTCCCGTTTGTAACACAACAAAAAGCAGGCGAAAAAATCGCCTGCTCAAAGTGACAATATTTTAAATATCTAAAGTTTCAAATTTTCTCTTTGCCTTTTCAGTGATATCACGCAGGATACCAATGCTCGCTCTCTGTCCGTTTTCTCCGTCAACAAGCCTGCGGCGGTCGCTCACAATAAGGTGCTTACCGCTCTTTGTGCGCAGGGTGTATGTAGCTTTTGCGGTTGCTTTTTCTTCTGCCGAAACAACAAGCGAGTGACGCGCGACGGGTATCTCTTTTTCAACCATCAGGCGCGTTAAGTCGCCGCCCAAATCCTCGAAAAATTCCTTGCGCGAATAGCCGATTAACTTGATGAAATCGCTTGATACAACGTCCAGAATAAACGGCGCGTCAAAGTCTGCGGTGAACAGCGGTCCGGGCAGATTTTTAAAGATTTTTATCATCAAATCGCGCTCTTCGTCAGCGTCCTCCTCAGCCATTTTTACATCGTTAATGTCCGAGAAAAACGCGTGAAAAATCGGACAGCCGTCATCGTCATAACGGTGAATTTCCGCACCGAGTTTGCACCAGCGAATCTCATTTTTTGAAGAGCGGATTCTGACTTCCATATCAATCGGTTTTTTAGTTGCCATCGACTTGCCTACAGCCTGAAAAACCGCGCTTTTGTCGCCGTTGTAAATCAAATCATCAAGTCTGAAAATGCGCTTTGTCATAACGGATTTGCGTGTTGTACCGAACATCTCGCAGCACGCTCTGTTCATATAAAGCGCTTCAAACTCCATATCGCTTGTAACCTTGAACAGACACACGCCCGCGTTGACAAGGTCAACAAGTTCTTTCATAATATCGGCTTTGTTTTTAAGTTCCACACTCTGCTTTTGCGAGCGCGAAACATCGGCAAGCGTAAGACGGCACCGTGTAGTGCCTTCAACATTGTTGCCTGTGCAGTGAACATACACCGCCTCGCCGTTTTTGTCGGTTATAGTAAAATCCAGGTAAACATAGGGCGAATCTTTTTTGCACAGCGCACGCCGCACAGATTCCCTGTCACGCGGATGAATAATGTCGTTCAAAAACAGTTTGCCCTGCTTAATCTTTGACGGATGAACGCCCGTAAAATCTGCAAAATGACTGTCAGACGCGATAACTTTGAGGTTGTCTGCCTTGTCAACCTCGCAGGACATAAACTCTACTTCAAAGGCAAGTTCGTCATATTCGCCGATACTCTCGCCCCCCTTTTGATATTGATATTTATTTAACAATATTATTATACCACATTAATATGCCGTTGTCATCACCATAATAACGGATTTAATAAATTTTTAACTATTGCAACCATAAGCGGTAAATTTTGAGTGATTAATGATGAATTAAGGGTGGACTCTGTCCGCACCTGATTATATTCGGGCTGCCGAGGTCGTCAGCCCCTACGTTGCGCGTACATTGTAGGGAGCGATGACCACATCGCTCCGCAATTATTGTCCGAGCGCAGCGAGTAACTTAAATAATTATAAATATATGTTATTATATTCAAAAATAATTTGGGCTAAGGTGAAAGTATGGTTTACAGAGTTTTTGCAGAAAAGAAAAAAGGTTTTGACGTTGAGGCGGCAGGTATACTTGCCGACCTCAGGAATAACGTTGGTATAACTGCGCTTGAGGAGTTGCGAATTATCAACCGCTACGACGCGCAGGGTCTTAACAAGGACGAATTCAACGCCGCTGTAAGGCAGGTTTTCAGCGAGGCTAATCAGGACGATGTCTGCTTTGAGGTTGACCTTGACGGCTGGAAATATTTTGCAACAGAATATCTGCCCGGTCAGTACGACCAGCGCGCAGACAGCGCTGCGCAGTGCATACAGTTGCTCACCGCAGGCGAGCGCCCGCAGGTTGCAAGTGCAAAAATCATTGCGTTTAAAGGCGATGTGACCGACGACGACATTGCAAAAATCAAATCATACATCATCAACCCTGTTGAGTCGCGCGAGGCTTCAATGGATATGCCCGACTCGCTCGACATCAAGGCTGACCGCCCTGACGATATAGTAAGAATCGACGGATTCACCGCAAAAACCGACGACGAAATTGCCGCATACCACGCTGAAATGGGCTTTGCTATGAGCGTTGCCGACCTCTGCTGGGTACGCGACTACTTTAAAAACGACGAAAACCGCGACCCTTCGCTCACAGAACTGAAAGTTATTGACACCTACTGGAGCGACCACTGCCGCCACACCACCTTTGCAACCCAACTTGACGAAATCAAAATTGACGAGGGCAAGTACTCTGCCGCTATCGAGCAGGCGCTCAAAGAATATTTTGAGGTGCGTGATGAACTCTACAAAGGCAAGGACAAAATCGTTTGCCTTATGGATATGGCGTGCATAGGCACAAAAGCGCTCAAAAAATGGGGTTATGTTGACGACCTTGACGAGAGCGAGGAAATCAACGCCTGCTCAATCAATGCCGATGTTGAAATTGACGGCAAAGTTGAGCCGTGGCTTATTCAGTTTAAAAATGAAACCCACAACCACCCTACGGAAATCGAGCCTTTCGGCGGCGCGGCAACCTGCCTTGGCGGTGCAATCCGCGACCCGCTGTCGGGCAGAGCATACGTTTATCAGGCTATGCGCGTGACAGGTTCGGGCGACCCGACAACTCCGTTTGAGGAAACTCTGCCTGCAAAACTTCCGCAGAGCAAAATCACTACCGGCGCGGCGCAGGGATACTCGTCTTACGGCAACCAAATCGGTCTTGCAACAGGTCAGGTTGTTGAACTTTACGACGAGGGTTATGTTGCAAAACGCATGGAAATCGGCGCTGTTATCGGCGCATCACCAAAGAAAAATGTTATCCGCGAAGTGCCTGAGGAGGGCGATGTAATCGTACTTCTCGGCGGTCGCACAGGACGTGACGGCTGCGGCGGCGCAACAGGCTCATCGAAGGCGCACAACTCGCAGTCTATTGAAACCTGCGGCGCAGAAGTGCAAAAAGGTAACCCGCCGACAGAGCGCAAAATTCAGCGTCTTTTCCGCAAAACAGAAGTTGCGCAGATGATTAAACGCTGCAACGACTTTGGCGCGGGCGGTGTGTCGGTTGCAATCGGCGAACTCGCTGACGGACTGACGATTAACCTTGATAAGGTACCTAAAAAATATGACGGTCTTGACGGCACGGAACTCGCAATTTCCGAGTCACAGGAGCGTATGGCTGTTGTTATTGACAAGGGCGATGTGGACAAGTTTGCCGCACTCGCTAACGACGAAAACCTTGAAGCAACCGTTGTTGCCGAGGTTACGTCAAAGAACAGACTTGAGATGTTCTGGCGCGGCGATAAGATTGTTGACCTGTCGCGCGACTTTCTCAACACAAACGGCGTAGTTCAGCACGCAAAGGCTGAAATCACCGCCGCTGACGACAGCAGTTACAGGGATAACGTGCCTGCTGAACTTGAGGGTATGACTATCGCAGACGCACTCAAGGCTAACCTTGAACGCCTTGAAGTCTGCTCGCAAAAAGGTCTTGTTGAGCGCTTTGACTCGTCAATCGGCGCTTCTACGGTTTTGATGCCTTACGCAGGCAAATACCAACTCACGCCTGAGGACGCAATGGTTGCAAAAGTACCGCTTGAAAAGGGCGAAACCGACACAGCGACTGCTATGTCCTACGGCTTTATACCAAAACTTTCACGCTGGTCGCCGTTCCACAGCGCAGCGTTTGCAGTTACAGAATCGCTTGCAAAACTCGCCGCTGTCGGCTGCGACCCGTCAAAAGCAAGGCTCACTTTCCAGGAATACTTTGAGCGCCTTGGCGACAACCCGACGCGCTGGGGCAAACCTACCGCTGCACTGCTCGGTGCGCTGACGGCGCAACTCGGTTACAAAACGCCTTCAATCGGCGGTAAGGACAGTATGAGCGGCTCGTTTAACGAACTCGATGTTCCTCCGACGCTCGTTTCTTTCGCAGTCGGTATGACAAGCGCTTCAAAAACAGTTTCGGCGCAGTTCAAGAGAATCGGCTCAACTGTAAAACTGCTTGAAATTCCTGTTGACGAAAAGAGCGGATTGCCTGATTATGAAAAATCTATGGCTCTTATGATGAGCGTTTATGAGGGTATCAGAAACGGCAAAATCCTCGCCGCAAGCGTTGTCAAAGAGGGCGGCGCGGCTGCCTGCGTTTGCAAAATGGCATTCGGCAACAAGCACGGTTTCACCTTTGCGCAGGGTCTTGACGCTGCAACTCTGTTTGCACCAAAGCAAGGCTCGTTTGTTGTTGAACTCGCTGACAGCGCGGACTTTGAAGGCAAAACGCTCGGCACAACCAACGACAATTCAGTATTCATTATAGACGGCACCGTTCACACCTGCGACGACCTTATCGACGCTTGGTGCGGCAAACTTGAAAAAGTGTTCCCGACTGATTCGGGCAAAAAGGCGAAGATGACTGCCGACGTGCCGCTTTACAAAGAACGTTCAATCTTTGTCGCTAAAAACAAGGTTGCAAAACCGCGTGTGTTCATACCTGCATTCCCCGGTACAAACTGCGAAGTTGACACCGCAAGGGCGTTTGAAAAAGCAGGCGCAGAGGCTTCAATCCTCGTAGTCAACAACCTTTCAAGCGCCGCGATTAACGAAACTATCGACAAAATGGTTGCAGAGATTGAAAAGGCGCAGATTGTTATGCTGCCCGGCGGATTTTCAGGCGGTGACGAGCCGGAGGGCTCAGGCAAATTTATTGCAACAACGTTCCGCAATCCAAAGGTTAGCGAGGCTGTCAGAGTTCTGCTCAACAACCGCGACGGTCTTATGCTCGGTATCTGCAACGGATTTCAGGCTCTCATCAAACTCGGTCTTGTGCCTTACGGCGAAATCGTTAATACCAGGCCGACTGACCCGACGCTTACGTTCAACACAATCGGCAGGCACATCTCGCAGATGGCGTACACACGAATCACAAGCGTTAAATCACCGTGGTTCAGCAGCGTGAACGCAGGCGATGTGTTTGCAGTGCCAATCAGCCACGGCGAGGGCAGATTTGTTGCAAACGATGACGTTATGCAAAAACTCATTGCAAACGGTCAGGTTGCTACGCAGTACGTTAACCTTGACGGAGAAGTTTGCGACAGTATGCCGTTTAACCCGAACGGCTCTGTTTGCGCGGTTGAGGGTATCACCTCGCCTGACGGCAGAGTTCTCGGCAAAATGGGTCACAGCGAGAGAAAAGGCAAAGACCTTTACGGCAACGTTCCGTTTGAAAAGGATATGAAGATATTTGAAAGCGGGGTAAACTATTTCAAGTAAATTGAAATAGTTTACAGAATCCAGACTCCAGAATCGAGAATCCGGTTATAATAGCCGTGGGTGCTGCGCACGGCTGGAAACTGGAAACTGGTATCTGGATACTGATTAACGACAAAGGAGTTAATCTGATGGAAAATCATCACAATCACGTTCACTCACACGAGCATACAAAAGAGGTGTCAAACCGACTTGCGCGCGCTATAGGACATTTGCAAAAAGTTAAACAGATGGTTGAGGACGGCGAGGACTGCAGCGAAGTTCTTGTTCAACTTGCTGCGGTTAAATCCGCCATCAACAACACGGGCAAAGTTATACTAAAAGACCATATGGACCACTGCATTGTCCACGCGGTTGAGGACGGTGACATGGAAATGCTCGACGAACTCACCTCTGCGATTGACAAGTTCATAAAATAATTACGGGGCGGATTAATCCGCCCTGTTGTTTTGTTTAGACATACTGCATATACTATATATATAATTAAAAATAAGTTTTTTACTATATATATAAGTTGCGAAAATAGTTTGAATATGTTAAAATATTTAGGATATTGTATATTTACCTTTGCAAAAAGGGGGTGACAGCATGGCGAAATACAACTACTTTGACGACGCTGACGAAAGTTCGCTTTCCGATATTCTTGACCGTGTCAGGGCGGAGAGCAACCAGCCGCAAAAGCGCGGCACATCAAGGCGCAGCGCGAAGTATGAACCGCACACTCGCACAGTCGGCAAATCAAAGAGTCACGGCAACACAGGCGTTATTGATTTGGCAAAATCGGCGCTTAGTAAAAACCCGTTTGACGAACTCGACGGCGCTGATAATAAGAAAAGACGCGCAGTCACAATGGCAATGATTGTTGTGTTCTTTGTATTTTTGATTCTTCTTGTGCTGATCACCGTCTTTAACGTTCACAAAGAGAATAAGCAAATTGCAAAGTTCAGCGCAGACGCAGGCTCCGTATGCTCGCAGTACCTCGGTCAGTACGGTAACTCAAACTTTGAAAACCTTATGGATAAATACAACATCGAGGGCTGCAGAATGACAGGCCTTTGCTGCGCGAGGGAAATTGATTTTGATGACGACGGCACAAGCGAACTGCTTGTTGCGTACTATGACGGCGGTCTTTACTACGCCGAGGTGTGGGGTTATGTTGACAAAAAGTTCTCCGTAATCTACCACGAAAAGGCAACCAATGTCAGCAGCAAGGCAAACGGCAACGCGTGGGTTACGCTCTATTTCAGGCACAACAAAACCTACATTGCCCAGCATGATGAAAAGGACCTCAAAAAAGTCTCGCTTTTCGGTATGCACCACAACAAGTTTGAAAAGGACTACGACTGCACGTTCAATACCACGTCGGGAGCATACACAATCAAGGGCAAAAAGAACCGCACCGACTTTGAGCGTATCAAATTTGCAGTCATCAACCACCAGGTTGCAAACCAGATTTTAAACAGAACAAACAAGGCGATTGAAGGCTTTAATATGGCGGGCGGCGACGGCGCAGCACAGGCTACGGCGTTTAACACAAGTCTCAAAGGCTCGTACTACCGCATTGTTGAGGACCTCAACCAGCGATACGGCAAGGCTGAATACGTTGACAGCGGCAAGTCGGCGTACATCAAGGGTCTTGCGGCAGTTGAACTTATCGACTTTAACAAGGACGGCACTGACGAACTGCTGGTAGTCTACCGCAAGACGATTGTTGCGCGCGAGGAGGACGAAAACGGATACTACGTTCCTACGCAAACCGATAAATACTACGTTGAGATTTACCGCTACAACGGCTCAGGCGCAGTGCTTGCGTATAAAAATGAGGGTATTTCAAACGAGGAGAAAAAGACTCGCGACAGATACTATATTCTCAAAAACACCGACAAGCGCGTATACTACTGCCAGAACACGTTTTCAAGCGGCGATTACGGTAGCGAGGTTTCCGCTTCGTCAACCATGCTGAAATTCAACAAAACCACGTTTGTTTCAACATTTTCCGCGTCGTATCAGACAAGTTACGGCTACACAACCTACTACATCAACGACGAGCAGGTTTACAGTTCGCAGTTTGACTCCGACGCTTACAAAGTGCCGCTTTTTGACGGCAGGAACACAAATTATGACGAAAATACGTTTAAGGTAACATACCTTCAGCGCAGGTCGAGCGACGCAGGCGACCTTGAAAGTCAGGTAAACAAAACCGTTAACAACATCAAAAAACTCAACGCGTCATACGACCCCGAATAAAAACAAAAACACCGCAGACGTCTGTCTGCGGTGTGCTTTTATGTTAGCAAGTTATTTGATAACAGTACCCATTGTGTTAGGCGCCATACCTGCGGCGTTTGCCTCGTCGGTGTCAATGTGCATTGCAAGCGCATAACTGTCGGATACGCGTACAACAACGTCGCCGAAGGTGAGGTTTCTGCCGTTTGATGTAGGAATTTCAACAGATACAATCTGTCCGTTTGTAAGACCCATTTCCTCAGCGTCCTTTGTGGTTGCGTGGATATGGCGCTTTGCAGCGATAACGCCCTGCTTGAGTTCAACCTCGCCGGCAGGACCAACAAGTTTGCAAGAGCCTGAGCCTGCAACGTCGCCCGACTCCCTTACAGGAGCGTCAACGCCGATTGCACGTGCGTCAGTGAGCGAGATTTCAACCTGTGTTTCAGGTCTTACAGGACCGAGGATTGATACTGCAGGGAATTCGCTCTTTGCGCCTACAACTCTGATTCTCTCTTCACAAGCGAACTGACCCGGCTGGGAGAGCATTTTTTTGCAAGTGAGTTCGTAACCCTTGCCAAAAAGTGTTTCAAGGTCTGCCTGTGATACATGCACGTGACGTGCAGAAATTTCAACAACTACTTGATTTGCCATAATAATTCTCCTTAAAATTTAATACGGTAATATTTTAATACAAACGCCATTGTTTTTCAACAACTAATTTGATATAATTGTATTAATAATTAAAAAGGACTGTTATTATGACGCTTGACGAACTTGAAATACAGTGCAAAGGCTGCACAAAATGCGCCCTGTGCGAGGGCAGAACGAACCTTGTTTTCGGCATTGGCAAAAAGGACGCCGACATTATGCTGATTGGCGAAGGTCCCGGCGAAAACGAGGATTTGCAGGGCGAGCCGTTTGTGGGCAGAAGCGGCAAACTGCTTGACAAATTCCTGAACAGCATTGACCTTGACCGCAACAAAAATGTGTACATAGCAAATATGGTTAAGTGCCGCCCGCCGAAAAACCGCGACCCCAAGCCGGAGGAACAGGATATGTGCATAACCTGGCTGCGCGAGCAGTTTAAGATTATCCGCCCAAAAATTATTATCTGCGTGGGCAGGATTTCAGCACAAAAACTGATATCGCCCAACTTCAGAGTAACGCAGCAGCACGGCGAGTTTATTGAGAAAAACGGCACGCTGATGATGGGAACTTTTCACCCTGCGGCAATCTTGCGCAACCCGAATAACAAGGAACTCGCCTTTGCCGACTGGCTCAAGGTCCGCGACAAAATCGAAGAACTCGGCATAGAAATTTAAAAAACACTTGACAAAACCGCAAAGTGTATGTATAATACATTTTGCAAATGCGGATTTAGCTCATCCGGTAGAGCGTCACCTTGCCAAGGTGAAGGTAGCGAGTTCGAGTCTCGTAATCCGCTCCAAAAATGGAAACAGTACCCAACGGGTACTGTTTTTATTTTTACAGTAAAACGAGACTCGAACAGGGCAATCCCCAACCTTACCTTTGCGACGCATATTTGTTCTTTAGTGAATCATGTGTTATAATGAAGTATATTAAAACGTATACAGGAGAATTATAATGGATTACAGGAGATACAAGGACACATTCTATATCAGAGCGGACAAAGGTGACGAAATCATCAGTTGTATTCTGAAAATATGTGAAAAAGAGAAAATCAAGTCCTGCATATTTAACGGAATAGGCGGATGCTCTGAGGCACAGATACAAACCTTTTTACCCGAAACAGGCACATTTGAAACGCAAACTCTATGCGGTATGCTTGAACTCATCTCTTTGAGCGGAAATATAGTCAGCGATGAGCAAGGTGAGATATATCATCATACGCACGCAATGTTTTCATATAAAAACGGAGAACAGCACTGTGTTTCAGGGGGACATATCAAATCAATTACCGTTTCGTATACAGCGGAGATTGAGATGAGACCTGTTGTCGGCGGGACAATCAATCGGCAGTTTGACCCCGAAACAGGCACGGGTTTTTGGAGTTTTATATAAAACTTGATTTGTCGAGATAAATAGCGCGGCTGAGTTTAATGCAAGTGTAAAATGAAAGTGGACACGAAAAGTGTTCGCTTTCATTTTTTGTTGTATAATAAAGAAAAAGGAGGAAATAAAATGGGAAAGCAAAGGA
>ONXZ01000076.1 GCA_900321905.1 uncultured Eubacteriales bacterium | reverse complement strand
GTAACCCTGACCTTCCCTGAAGGCTTTACCGTGCCTGAAATTGTTGATAAACTTGCCGATAACGATGTTTGCGACAAGCAGGCGCTTCTGTCTGTAATCAAATCGACAGAGTTCACATATTCAATGGTTGCTGACCTCAAGGCGGACGACAAAGTTCCGTACAGACTGGAAGGTTTCCTGTTCCCGGATACTTACGAGTTTTACATCGACGAGAGCGCTGCCTCAACTATCAAGAAATTCCTTGAAAACGGCGATAAAAAGTATATTGAAAAATACCGCAAAAGAGCCAAAGAACTTGGTCTTACCGATTATGAGGTAATCACTATTGCTTCTATTATACAAAAAGAAGCCGCTGACGAGGATCAGATGAAGGAAATTTCTGCAATCATTCATAACCGCCTGCAGGATACTCCAAACTTCCCGACACTCGGCTGTCAGTCAACGTCTGACTATATTACAAACAAGGTTAAACCTGCGCTGTCATCAACTTCTGCACATACTGCTGACTACTATATGGCTTACTACAACACTAATAACGACTCAACTGTTGTAGGTCTGCCCGCAGGTCCGATTAGTAACCCCGGTCAAAAGGCGATTAATGCGGCGCTTTATCCTGCGGATTCAAACGCACTTTACTTCTTCCATGACACTAAGGGTGTGCTTTACACCGCAGATTCATACTCGGAATTCAAGTCAAAGGTTGCTCAGTACGCACCGTACCTTGACGCATAAATTATGTATTTAACGAAAGGCGAGTGAAATTATGTGTAAACAGAATATTGAACTTCTCTCGCCTGCAGGCGATATTGAACGTTTTAAACTTGCGCTCAAGTTCGGCGCGGACGCAGTTTATCTTGCCGGTGAGATGTTCGGCATGCGCACTAACCCTTCTAACTTCAATGCAGACGAACTCAAAAACGCTGTTGAACTCGCTCACTCAATGGGCAAAAAAGTGTATATTACCTGCAATACTTTGCCGCGTAATAATGAGATTCCTGCACTTCCGGAATACCTGACGTATCTTGCTTCAATCAACGTTGATGCGCTGATTATAGCGGATATGGGCGTTATGACGCTTGCAAAAAAATATGCGCCTGACGTGGATATTCATATGTCAACTCAGGTGGGTATTGTAAACTACGAGGCGGCTAACACGCTTTACGACCTCGGTGCAAAGCGTATTGTCACTGCAAGGGAACTCTCCCTTGATGAAATCCGCGAAATTCGAGACAAAACCAACCCTGAACTTGAGATTGAAGTCTTTGTTCACGGAGCAATGTGTATGTCGTTTAGCGGACGTTGTATACTGTCCGATTATATGGTCGGCAGGGACGCAAATCGCGGAGACTGCGCACAGCCTTGCAGATGGAAGTATTCACTTGTTGAGGAAACGCGACCCGGTCAGTATTTTCCGATAAATCAGGATGATACAGGTACATACATCTTTAATTCAAAAGACCTTTGTATGATTGACCATATTCCCGAACTTGACAGAGCAGGTATTGACTCTTTCAAAATTGAGGGCAGAGCAAAGAGCGAGTACTATACTGCGATTGTTACTTACGCTTACCGCCACGCTATTGACGAGTATATTGCAGGCGGACGAAAAGCCGATTATAAACCGTCGCAGTGGATACTTGACGAGATGGAAAAAATGAGCCACCGCGAGTACACGGACGGCTTCAACTTCGGTCATATGGAAAACGGTCAGGTTTTGAACTCAGGTGGATATATTCGCAACTGGGACGTCTGCGCTCTCTTTGACAGAGTTGAAAACGGCAGGGTTGTCGTTAAACAGCGCAACAGGTTTTACCAGGGCGATGTGCTTGAAGTAGTCGAGCCTGACAAACTTCCGTATCAAATCGTAGTTAAGGAACTCTACAATGAAAATGACGGCGAATTTACAGACGTTGCAAACAAGGCGACAAATATTTACTCTTTTGCCTGTGAACGTGATATTTCACCTGACGCAATATTCCGCGTAGAACGCAAATCATAAAATTACCCCTTTGTACAACAATAGTACAGAGGGGATTTTTATGTTAAAAAGATATATTGCTTTAAGCACGGTGGTTGTGATTTTGCTTGCAGGCTCTGTAGGCAGAGTCGGTTATATTATTTTCAGCGGCTCTTACACTGCTTCGCAGGGTTATAATTCATACAGTGTTACAGTTGATGTTGATGAGCCGCAACTATATTACAGAAACGGTGAAAAAATCAATAATAACGTTAACGGCTTAACTGCAGTTATCCGTCCTGTCACGAACGACCTTGCCGCGCTTAACAAAGTGTATTCGCCAAAACAGGTAAAGCAGATTACAAGTGAACTGTCACAGGGATATCCTGTTGTACACAGTATTTCAACGCAGCAAACGCCGCTGAAAACGTTTGAAACACACCGCAGCGAAACGAGCCTTAGTCAGTTTATCAGCCGCGACTCATCAGGCTTTTTAAAACATATTAAGGAGGATTATAAGCGTGAACTTAAAGTGAGTTATCACATTGACGCACGCGACAGACTTCTTGCAGGTGATGAGGGAACATCTGATAGTGATAATTATTTTTCGCGCGAGGGTTATATTATGACTTTTGACAAGCGTATTCAGCAGGTAACTGTTAACGCTTCAAAAACTATCAGCAAGGGGTGTGTGCTTGTTTTTGATGCAAAGACTGCCGAGATTCTTGCCTGCGTCAGCAAACCGAGCAATACTTATGTTAACAAGGCTGTGCAGCAATACAGCGTAGGTTCTGTTTTTAAGATAGTACTTGCTGCCTGCGCACTTGAAAATAATGTTGATTTGAACTATTACTGCAACGGTACAACAAAGGTTGGCGATACCTTTTTTTCCTGCCAGAATAATCATGCCCACAGGCTTGAGTCACTCGAAAGCGCGCTTGCAAATTCCTGCAACTGTTACTTTGCAAATCTTGCGCTTGATCTTGGCGCTGAAAAGATTATCAGCACTGCTAAACGGCTTGGTTTCGACAGCCATATTTCTTTTTGTGATAACTGGCAGTTTCGCGCGTCATATTTGCCCACAAAATCAAAACTTAAGGCGCAGGGCGAACTGGCTCTTTTTGGCTTTGGTCAGGGCAAACTCACATCAACTCCTCTGCAACTCGGAGCAATGCTTTGCGCTGTTGCAAATAACGGCAAGTACAGGCTGCCAACAGTAATTGTTTCAAAAAGAGAGCGAAACGGCAGCATTACACAGCAGCAATCTGTTAGTGAAACAACTGCACTGTCAACCCAAAGTGCGTCGCTTCTTTGCTCATACCTTCGCACGGCAGTCGTTTACGGTACTTCATATAATGCCGAAACAAGCGCGCACCAGTCCGCCGGCAAAACCGGCACTGCTCAGACAGGTCAATACAAAAACGGCAGGGAACTCTGCAATACCTGGTTTGCGGGCTTTTATCCGTATGATAATCCGAAATACTGCATTGTGGTTCTGTGCGAGGAGGGTAGAAGCGGCGCTGAAGATTGCTGTCCTGTTTTTCGTACCATTGTTGAAAATCTCGAATAAAAATGTTATAATCTTTTTGAGGTGATAAAATGTCAAGTTCTAAAACAAAAACACTGCTTATTTATAAATATCTCTACGAGTATTCAGATGAGAATAATCCGCTTACCACAACTGAATTAATCCGACTGCTTCAAAAAGACGGCTACAACTGCGAGCGCAAATCAATTTATGCAGATATTAAAACGCTTAATTCAGTTGGCTTTGATATCGTCAGTTCAATGTCGCCAAAGCGCGGTTTCTTTATTGCAAGCAGAACATTTGAACTCCCGCAGGTCAGACTTTTGATTGATGCTGTAACTTCTGCAGGATTTATCACACCTGATAAAACCCGAGACCTTGTTGCAAAACTTGAGGGTCTTGTATCAAAAAACGAGGCTGCCGAACTTGTGTCGCAAGTGTATATTGACCCAAATACAAAGTGCGATAACGAGGAAATATACTATATAATCGACGCCCTGCACGATGCAATTCTTAATCAGTGCAAGGTTAAATTTCAGTACAAGCGCCGTAATATTGATAAGCAAAACCGCAAGTCTTACACACAAAAGACATTTAAGGTTTCGCCTTACGCGCTTATATGGAAGGACGACCACTATTATCTTGTCTGCAATAACGAAAAGTACGATAATCTTATGAACCTGCGCCTTGACAGAATTCGCAAGATTGAACAACTTGACGAGCCTGTTCGCGAAATCAGCGAGGTCAGCGAGTATGAAGTCAGTATTGATGTGTCTGACTACGTTTCAAAAATGTTTAATATGTTCAGCGGTGAGCCCGGTAAGGTCAGACTTCTCTGCCATCTCGACTTACGCGAGGAGATGATGGACAGGTTCGGTACAAAGATTCCGCTTATCGCAGTAGACTCAAATCACTTTGAAACTGTTATCGACGCCGCTGTGTCCGACGGCTTAGTGTCGTGGATAATGAATTTCGGAGATAAGATTAAAGTTATCAGTCCTCAGCAACTGGCTGACGCTGTTAAAAAGAAGGCGTTGAAGATAGCGGATATTTACTGATTTCTTGACAAATCATTATATAATGATAAAATAATGTCTTGTATAATACATAGGGAGTTGTTTTTGTGAAAAAAGTTTTGAGTTTGCTTTTTGCACTTATTATGGCGCTTTCATCGCTTTTTGTTAGTTTTCCGGCTTATTCTGCTGATTCACCTCTGCTGTTTAGTTCGTCTCTAAGCGGAAAGATTATTTCTGCTACTGATGTGTATGTTGTAAAAAGAAAAAATTGCACACCCTCATATACTGAAAAGAAGGGTAAGCGATTTACTTTGAGCAGGGGCAAATCTTTTACAATTCTCGGTAAAGACAAACGCGGAGGTTCAAAAGTTTATGCACGACTCAATATCAATAAGATAACGTATTACGGTTGGAGCACTCCCACTTAAGAGTCGGTACGATAACGAATGCTAGTCCTAAAATCGCATCTTTTCCGCCATAACTGTATTAAAATGTCCATTAGGGCGTCAGCCCAAATGGACATTTGTGCTTTGTTCTGACAAAAAATATGCAGATTTTAGGATGCAAAGCAGTTTTGACAAAGTAATTTTAGTTCATAAAGGTATTACAAAATCCTCTGCATACTCGCGTATGCAGGGGATTTTTAATGCTTTTAGGGACAAAAGAACAAAGTCAAAACCTATCCTTCGTTACCGCACCGACTCTTATGCAGGGTGCCCACTTGATTCGACTTTTTCATTACTATTATTAAACGCATAAACCGTCTGTAAACGTGAGTTTACAGACGGTTTAGATTATTTAAATATTATTTTTGGCGTTTCTATTAAGCCTTTAACTGTTTAGAGATTGTTTAAGTCGTACGGTGTTTTTTGATAAACAAAATAATTCAGCCAGTTATTAAACAGCAGATTCGCCGTTGTGCGCCAAATCATTTTCGGCACAAGTTTTTCATCATCGTTAGGGAAGTAGTTGTACGGCTTTTCAATATCAAGACCTTTATTGACATCTCTGTAGTATTCTTTAGCAAGCGTGTCGCGGTCGTATTCGCTGTGACCTGTCACAAAGAACTTGCGGCACTCCATATCAGCCACAATATGCACGCCGGCTTCTTCGCTGTATGATAGAATCTGCAAATCCTTGACTTGAGCAATGTCTTGTCTTCTTATCTCTGTGTGCCTTGAGTGCGGTGCATAGTAAATATCGTCAATGCCTCTCATAAGCGGATGAGTATCGTCAAGGCAAAAATGCGGATAGACGCCAAACAACTTCTTTTCAAGCGGGTATTTTTTTACACCGTAGTGATAGTACAGTCCTGCCTGTGCGCCCCAGCATATATACCAGGTTGAGTATACATTGGTTTTTGACCATTCCATTATGCTACACAACTCGTCCCAGTAGTCAACTTCCTCAAACTCAAGGTGTTCAATCGGTGCGCCGGTTATAATCATTCCGTCGTAACGATTTCCTTTCACCTCGTCAAATGTTTGATAGAACTTGTCCATGTGGCTTTTAGATACGTGCTTTGCTTTGTGTGTTGCAACCTGCAAAAACTCGATATCAAGTTGAAGCGGCGAGTTACTGAGCAGCCTCAAAAGTTGTGTTTCGGTTTCAAGTTTAGTGGGCATAAGGTTTAGTATGATAATCTTCAGCGGTCTGATATCCTGCGTATCAGCACGGAGATTACTCATAACAAATATGTTTTCCATTTCAAGACTTTGCTTTGCAGGAAGTTCGTTATCAATTCTGATAGGCATTCAACCACCCCTTTCTTAATTATCTTAGTAATTATAACAAATACCTATTATAAATTCAAGTACCTTGAATTAAATCACAGTTTCAACATTTAGTGCATAGAATAATATAATGTAATAAATATATGTAAAGGAATATTTATCCTATAATTGGGCAGTATGTATAATAATTGCATAGAATTTTCAACCAAGCGTTGATTATTCTGTATAATTTGCAAAAAGTCGAAAAAAATCCAAATTTTTCGAAAAAATATGTTGACAAAAACCTTTCAATTTGCTATTATGTACAAGTCGTCACCCGAGAGGGAACGGCACAAGGACCTTGAAAATTAAACAACGACGAAAAGGAACCCGATTTAATTTTAAATTGAGTAACTGAACTCCGGGTCTTTGAGAAAAGACCTAAACA
>ONXZ01000078.1 GCA_900321905.1 uncultured Eubacteriales bacterium | reverse complement strand
TAGGTCTCTGTAGCAGTCATGAAGAACCTGTCTGAGGAATGACTTAGCGTCTGAAATATTATAATCAGGAGTGGTTGTGATTTTATGAGGATTCTTATATCTCTCATACTCAGCCATTTCTGACTGTGACTGCTCCTCTTCAGGTGCTTTTGGAGGTGCAACATATGTATAGAACATATACAAAAAGTAAACAAGGAACCAAATAAGAAGAATAAGAATTATCATAAGTACTATCTTCTTACCCTTGCTACCGCTTGCAGCAGCAAACGCCTCTTCCTGAGTAGGAATTGGTGTCGGTACAAAAGGTTTGCCCTTCTTGCTGGCTTTAACCTCAGCCTTTGCATTCTTTTTGTCTATTTTCTTAACCAGTTTATTATATTGCTTACTTTGACTTTTTTCAAGTTTGGCTGCTTTCTTTGCTGCCTTTAATTCTTTTTTAGCAAGTTTCTTTTCTTTACTCAAAGCAGTCCCCTCCTTATAAGTATAGAATAAGTATACTATAAATTAAAATAAAATTCAACAACAATTTTCAATGAAATGCGATATTTTTGTTAACAAATTGTAAATATTATTAACCGAATTGCTCAAAAACACTATATTTTGTGGATAATATATAAATTAACAAATAATTCTTGAAATTATAATTGTAATTTATTATCATTATATAGAACGGAGATGATTGAATGAAAGATTTTATAAACACCGTGCTCGGTTTCATTGCCGAAAATGCAAAAATTATTAATATCGGCGTCGGAATAATTGTCTTTTTGCTATTGTTCTTACTTAGAAACAAACTTGCAAAAGCACTGCTGTCAGTAGTCGGTTCAATTGCTTTCAGGAAAAATGAGCGCAACAAAAATTCATTTATAAGCACCCTGCTGAGACCGCTTTCAGTATTTTTTGTAATACTCGGCATATTCCTTGCTGTTTATATAAATGTTCACTCTGTAGTAGTTGTGCGCTGCTTCAAGATTGCGACAATATTTGTGATTTCCTGGGCAATAGTGAGTTATCTGTCGGATAATTTGCAACTGTTATTTAAACTCAGCGACAGCACAGATGACAAACTCAACGCAACTGTAATAAAGTTTATTACAAATATTTTAAAAATTGTGATTATCGCGATTGCCGTTGTAATGGTAATAAGCGAACTCGGATATAACATCAACGGTCTGCTCACAGGCATTGGCGTTGGAGGACTTGCAGTGTCGCTTGCAGCACAGGACGCAATATCAAACCTTATCAGCGGTTTTGTAATAGTGCTTGACAAACCGTTCCTTGTAGGTGATTTTATAGAAACCGACTCCCTTCAAGGTACCGTTGTTGATATAACAATGCGCTCAACAAAAATCAGAACGCTTGAGGACAGCATAGTAACCGTACCAAACAAAAAGATTGCCGACGGTGAAGTGTTTAACATAAGCAGCATGGACAAAAGGCTTATTGACACTAACCTGTCACTGTTGTACTCGACAAGTTCAAAAACGCTTCAAGACTGTCAAAATGCTATTATGGAGTTCCTTAAAAACGAGGAAAAGATTGTTGATTATCCTATCAGAGTTAACTTCTCAAAACTCGAAGATTCTGCGCTGATAATCAACATATATTGCTACACAACAATCACCGAAATTAACGAATATTTTGAATATGTCAGCACTCTCAATCACAACTTTAAAGAAATTGTTGAAAATAACGGCGGCGAATTTGCCTATCCGTCAACGAGTGTTTACATTGAAAAGAAATAAAGAAGAGGACAGAATAATCTGTCCTCTTTTTTTGGAGGCACCACCCAGACTTGAACTGGGGATAAGGGTGTTGCAGACCCGTGCCTTACCTCTTGGCTATGGTGCCATTTTACCATAAGAAGATGGTAAAAAAATGGAGCGGATTACGAGACTCGCTCGGCTCGCTTTCGCGCTCGCCGACACGCACGCGGGCAACGCAATAGTTCACTGAACTATTGCTATTTGCAAGCAAATTGCCCTGTTCGAGTCGTGAAATAACTATTTACCAAAGAGAAACGGTTAAATTTCACAATGGTAAAAAAATGGAGCGGATTACGAGACTCGAACTCGCTACCTTCACCTTGGCAAGGTGACGCTCTACCGGATGAGCTAAATCCGCAAATTGGTGCTTCCGGACGGAATCGAACCATCGACACGAGGATTTTCAGTCCTCTGCTCTACCGACTGAGCTACAGAAGCACAAATGGCGACCCGGAACGGGCTCGAACCGTCGACCTCCAGCGTGACAGGCTGGCGTTCTAACCAACTGAACTACCGGGCCATTTGAACCATTCTTATTTATCCCGAAGCAGGTTTCCCTGCTTCGGAACTTGGTGGGAACAACAGGGCTCGAACCTGTGACCCTCTGCTTGTAAGGCAGATGCTCTCCCAGCTGAGCTATGCTCCCGAATTGTCGCTATCAGCGACGGCTTATATAATACAATAATATCAAATAAAAGTCAACACTTTTTTTAAAAAAATTAACTATTTTGTGGCTGACTTAATCAGCTTTTTAACATCACTTGGAGTAAAAACATATGTTTTGTTGCAAAAATGACACTGTACTTCCGTGTCCTCGTCGCTCTCAGCCATTTCCCTGAGATTGTCAATTCCGGTGCTTATCAGTGCATTTTCAACACGTTCTTTGGAACAGTTACATTTATATGACGTGTCGCTTTCATCAAGTTTTTCAATTTCAAGCCCATTCATTGCAGTTTTTGCAATATCGTCTGCGTTCATTCCTTTTTCAAGCATCTCTGTTACAGATGGAATAGTTGCAATATTCTGCTCGATTCTATCAATTATTTCATCCTCGCAACTTGGGAGAAGTTGAATAATATAACCGCCCGCATGTTTAACAGTTAAATCAGGATTAACAAGTACGCCGAGCGCGCAGACTGAAGGTGTCTGTTCGCTTGTGGCAAAGTAGTTTGTAATATCTTCGGCAATTTCGCCGCTAACAATTGGCGTCTGTCCAACATACGGCTCTTTCATACCAATATCTTTAATGACATATAGTTGACCGTCAGTGCCAACTGCTCCGCTTACATCGAGTTTGCCTTTAGCGTTAAGCGGAATTTCGACAACAGGGTTTTGCACATAAGCACGCGGATTGCCCTGCGAGTCAGAAACTGCAATGAGGTCGCCTGTAGCGCCACCACCGTTAATGCGCAACGTAATGCTGTCATCTGCGCTTTTTAGCATGTCTCCCATCATCGAAGCAGCAGTGGTCAGTCTGCCGAGAGCAGCCGTAACTGTTGCTGATGTTTTGTGAATCTGCTCCATTTCTGCAATTATGTCAGTGCTGTCTGTTGCAATTACAAATGCACTGCCGTCAGTCATTATATATCTAACAATTTTACCCATTTGTACTTCCCTTTCTGCAAACAAAATATATTCGCTCGCTGTCCTCACGCGGAGGATTTTCAGTCAGTTCGTCATATACGCCGATAAACTCAAAACCTGTATTTATTAGCGCTTCTTTAATTAAATCAATACTGTATGCACGCTCAGTCACAACCTCGCTGAATCTGTCGTAGTTTTTGCCGTTAAACACAAAGAAATCGAGATATATTTTAACTATATCATCGTCCTCATACTCGTTATCCCATGCGAGGAAAAAATCATCCTCATCATAAACAAAGGCATTATCAAACAGCACTTCCCTGTGCTTATACTGTGTGTTGACGTCAAAAACAAACACTCCGCCGTCTTTCAGCGACTTATTAACACATTTAAAACATTTAACAACATCGTTAAAATCAATAAGATGGTTAATTGCATCAAGCGAGCAAACGCAGCAATCAACAGAATACGGCAGTTCAAAGTCAGTCATATCGCCTTTGATAAACGTTGCGTTTTCTATATTCTTCGACGCAGCGACAGTCAGCATTTCATCAGACAAATCAAGACCTGTTACATTAAACCCGCTTTTAGCAAGGAAGGCGCTGACGCTGCCTGTGCCGCAAGCGAGGTCAAGTGCTTCGCCACCGTTTACTCCACACCGTGAAAAAAAGTCAGAAATGTACTCACTCCTGACTTTGTAGTCAACATTATCCGTTAATGTGTCGTAGAACTGCGCAAACGCATTATAACTGCTCATCGCTGTCCTTCTGAATTCTGTCAAAAATAATATCGTAACCGTCGCTTCCGTACTGAAGTGAGCGATTTACACGGCTGATAGTAGCAGTTGATGCGCCGGTTTCATTAACAATATCAGTGTAAACGCGTTTTTCAGACAGCATTTTAGCAACAGCAATGCGCTGCGACAAAGTTTGCAATTCCTGCACTGTGCAAAGGTCCTCAAAAAAGGCTGAGCACTCCTCTTTGTTTTCAAGTGATAGAATTGCATCATAAAGAAAATCTACATTTTTGTTATTAAGGAATTTCTCTTTCATCTGACTTCCTCCAAAATTTCTGATACATATTTTAACACATTAAAGTGTGAATGTAAAGTAAAAATCTCCGAATTAACGGAGATTTTAATTATTTGTATTTTTTTGTATAAAACTTAAAAATCAAAAATCATTTTTAAGAATCGAACAATCGGCGATGCCGTCTTGTTTGAATCACCCTCGCCCTGCTGATTTTCATTGTTGTCAGGGTTTGAAGGTTCATCCGGATTTGATGGCTCGTCTGGGTTTGAAGGTTCATCCGGATTCGACGGCTCGTCTGGATTCGACGGCTCGTCTGGATTCGACGGCTCGTCTGGATTTGACGGTTCATCCGGATTCGATGGCTCGTCTGGGTTAGATGGCTCTTCCGGATTTGAAGGTTCTTCCGGCTGAGAAGGCAACTCTGAAGGAGTTGTCGGCTTTGGTTTAGGCGCACCGTATACGGTAAGTTCAACCAAAGTCATTTTGCCTGACTCCCAGTATGGGAAAGTTGTAATCTGAGCCGAACTTGTTGTAATTGTATTGTACTTATACTTATTTGTTGACAGAAGTTTTTTCTGTGCGTCAGTTATACTGATAGCTGCGGGTGCTTTATAACCGTCCGCAGTAAATCCGCGACGAATAATAATTGAATTAGCATACTTCTGCATTGTATTATTCTTAATTGTAGGCGAAACAACGCTTAGAGCAGCAATAGCAAAAGTTCTTTTTTCAGTGCCGTTGCCGATGAATACATTGCCGGTAATTACCGGAGATTTCCAGTTAAAGCAACAAATAGCACCTTCGTATCCTCTGACGTTAATAAATCTGTTATTAATGATTTTTATATTGGTATGCATCATATTAGCGCCTTTACTGTTCTGGCTGTATTTATGAGTACCAATTGCTTTATTCATATTGCTGAATCTGCAATTCTGAATAGTTACATTAACGTTAGGATTTTTGTCCTTTTTGCTCCACTTATGATGAAAACCGCCTGTCGCTAAGTCAGGTGTATCAACATTAATCGCTTCGCAAGTTTTCTCATTATTAAACATATTTGCAAACGAGCATGAATCAATAAGAACATTCTTGCTTGCGTCAAGTTCAAAGTAGTGACCGCCGCCGTTTGTGAAAGTAATGCCTTTAAATGTGACATTTTGGTTTTGAGCCATAATGATTGCGCATAAATTGCGCTTTTTCAACATAACAAACTTTACAGTACCGCTACCGATAAACTTAACATTTTTTGTACCGTTATAGTTAGTTACAGCATTAGACTTATTGGCTTTTTTTGGCGTGATAAGTTGAAAAAGCATACCGTTAGCGTGCAGGTTTTTATTGCCTGTAGCAGTAGTCTTTTTTATAACAACACCGTTTTGGAACTTAATCGTAACATTTGACGGAACATTAACGCATATTGGCAGATTGTATGTACCTTTTTTAACTACCAATGTGCCGCCGCCGGTTTTTTCAAGGCGTTCCATATACGATCTGAAAAGATACCAGTGCTTAGAATACTTATTATAAGTTGAATACTTTAATATCTTTTTGTTATAAGGCTTTGAAGAAGGACCGATTGTATAAGTCGGCTTTTTCGCAGCAGCAAAAACAGTTGTGGGTTCAAAAAGTTCTGTTCCCTCAAAAAGTGAAACAGGTATAACTATTGAAACTGCAAGAACAAGCGCTAACAAAATTGAAGCAAATCTTGCTTTTGTGCCGGTTTTCATTGTCATAGTAATCACCCCTTATTATTTTCTAATACTATAATAACATTAATATGAATAAAAGTAAAGCAAAAACCTTCTATAAATTAGAAGGTTTTTACAAATCTTATTCACTTATTAAATCGCTATAAAAATCAAAGCAATCAAAGGTGGAAAAATAATCTTTCGGAGTTTCCGCGCGTCTGATTAACTCTACTTCACCGTTCTCCTTGAGCAGAAGTTCAGCGCTCTTTAATTTGCCGTTATAGTTGTATCCCATAGAAAAACCATGGGCGCCGGTATCATGGATGACAAGATAGTCGCCAATGTCGATCTTGGGCAGTGGCCGGTCGACCGCAAATTTATCGTTGTTCTCGCATAGGGCGCCTGTCACGTCGTAGACGTGGTCTAAAGGCTCCTTTTCTTTACCCAGCACGGTGATGTGGTGGTAGGCTCCGTACATGGCCGGCCGCATCAGGTTGGAGGCGCAGGCGTCGACTCCGATAT
>ONXZ01000120.1 GCA_900321905.1 uncultured Eubacteriales bacterium | reverse complement strand
TATAACCCTCTGGAATCGTAACACTTACCAACGATTTACTATCATAAAATGCAAATATGGCTATTTTTCTTACAGTATAACCATCAATAACAGATGGCAAAGTTAACACTGATGCATCGCCTTTATAACGTGTAATTGTCGCAAAATTTGAATCATCAAGTTCATAAGTATATTCTTTAATATTACAATTTATACAAATATTATTAACAAATTTATGCCCTGTTGCCGACACATAATTACTCACATATGAGTCTCCGCATCTGCAAGTGTATGTTGTATAACCCTGCTTTGTGCATGTCGGCGAAGTTACCACCTGATTATATATATGCACATGTTCTACTTCAGGAATTATTTCGGTTTTTGTCTGCTCGCAGCGTGTACAAGTATAAGTCCTGATGCCAGTAGATGTTTCTGTTGCAGGTGTAGTAACAACTCCGCTATTCCATAAATGTCCGAGTGCATCCGACGTTTTTTTTGTTCTGCTAATCTCTGTTTTACAAACTGAACAATAAATAACTGAATCATACGTGCCTGTTGCAACACAAGTTGCCGCAACAATTTTTTCCTTTACCGCTGCAGCAGGTTTATGCGCCGTTTTGGCAACGGTTTTTCTTGTTCTGCTGACTTCCGCTTTACAAACTGAGCAATATACCACTTCGTCATATGAACCGGTTGCCGAACAAGTTGCTACAACTTCATTCTCTTTTACTGCAGCAGTCTTCTTGTGTCCCTTTGCATTTACATATGTATCATCATAATAACTGCCGCACTTGGTACAAGTATGGCGTGTGTAACCTTTTTCTGTACAAGTAGGTGCAATAACGGTCGTTTTATAAGAATGCGTACACTGACCGCAATTATAGTGAATTGTTGCTTTCGCAAGCGCTTCATTGTCGGAATCTATATTAATGGCATTCCATTCTGATTGAGTTCCGTAATAATACACATCAGTCAGATTTGTATAGAAAAAAGCTCCACAATCTATGCGTTTAACAGATTTTGGGATTTTAATACTCTTTAAATCTTGACACAAAGCAAACGAATATTTCTCAATATTGATTACTCCGCTTGGCAATACGATATTTTCAATACCAGGTAAATCTCTGAACGCATTTTGTCCAATGTTTTTTACACCGTCGGGAACAACAGTTTTTTTGCAGGTAATCAAAAGTGTATTTGTTGATGTTTCAATTATTGCGTTACAATTATTTCTGCTGTCAAAATACTTGTTTTCCGAATCCACAGTGATTTTAGCAACGTTATCGGAGCCTGTAAATAGCATACCCTCAAAGGGTGCTTCTTCATCAAAGTATGTCACATCTTCATCCTGTGCGTCGTATTCGTGATGATAATATCCGATTTTGCTAACATTTTTCGGCAAATGCAATTCCGTTAAGCTGCTACACTCTGAAAATGACCGACTGTCTAATACTTCAAGACTATCAGGCAAATTTATACTTTCAAGGCTTATACAATGAGTAAACGCGCCATCACCAATTACCTTAAGATTGCTTGAAAGTTTTATGGTTTCAAGATTCTTACAATATCTGAAAGCGGATGCACCAATAACTTCAACACTGTCAGGTATGGTTATTGATGTATAACCGTTATTATCCTCAAATGAATGAGCGCCTATTTTTTTTACCGTGTTCGGTATTGAAATACCCGTAATTCTATCGGACCACATAAACGAATAATCGCCTATGGTTGTAACTCCGTTTCCAATAATAACCTTTTTAATTCTAGGGTTGCAGAAAAACGGCGAATGTTCACCAAATCTGTAGTCGCCGTAGTTTTTCATTTCTCCGCTACCTGTAATATTTAAGACGCCAGTGGAATAATTAAATGAATATTTGACATTTTTGCCGCACGAACCTGTGCCGATATCGTAATACTCGCCGTCTGAGCAATAAATTGACGCGCTTTGCGGCAAGTCATAGTAACCGTAATAGTTTAGGAGCGCATCCCACTCTGCTTTTGTACCTGCAAAAATAATATTTGTCAGCGTGTCTGTATCATAGAACACGCTATAACCAAATGTTGTAATGCTCTTTGGCAAATCAACAGACTTCAAAGTGTTGCAACCATCCCAAAACGCGTATGGAGCAATTTCATTAATACCGCTTGAAACCTTGATGCTGCTTATGTTTTCACATTCTGAAAAAACACCGCGACCAACACCGGTTATCGTTTTGCTATCTATTTTTGACGGAATTGTAACCTCTTTGGCTGTACCGTGATACTGGGTAACCCAAAATGTTCCGTCATCTAATTGCTCATAGGACCATTCAGAAGCGGCGTTTGCCGTGTATTGTGTTACAGGTGCTAATGATAATAACATTACAAACGATAATAATAGACTAATTGTTTTTTTCACGCCGAAAACCTCCATGTCTGAAATAATTAACTGATTATGCATATATAGTTGATTATAATAAATTATTGATTCAGATACTATTCGCTGACAGCATATATTTTTATTTTGCAAAAAAGGTCAAAAAATCGCTTTACAAAACGATTTTTGTAAATTATAATTGTATTAATTGCTGTTCAAAGGAGGGGCGCGAATGGATAAAAAATGTCCGCACTGTAACAGGCCTATGCCAAAAGGTTCCTCTTTCTGTATGTACTGTTTCAGAAATGTGAATAAGCTCAAAGAACCTGATATTAATCAGTCAAGGCGAAACATCAGGCCTGCGTTAACGGTTTTGGTCGCTGTCGTTTTGATAGCGATTACCGCAGGCAGCATTACCATTGCTGCAAAAAGCTATGATTCTGATAAAACCGAAGCGCAATCCACAGCTCAGGCCGCAACCGTAACAGAAGCGGCAACGCAGAGCGTGTCCTATACCGAAACTACAACCGAAAAAGCAACGTCATCAACCACCGCAACCGAAAAGGCAACTGCCACTACCACTGAAAAAACGAGTGAAGAAGCTACGAGTGAAACTGTTGAGGACGTAGTAACCCAAAGCGAAAAGGCTTTGACCAAAAAGATAACGCGCAAGGTTACAACCGCAACTGTATCAAATAAGGTAATCATTTCATCAGGCGTGTTAAAGAAATATCCGGCTTCAAAAAACAGCGCGTCTTATACGATTCCATATGATGTAAAAAAGATTTCTGATAACGCTTTTGAAGTTAACAGAAATCTGAAAACGCTGAAGTTCAGTAAAAGAGAAAACCTTGACTGTAACTGGGACAAACTCTTTTCGGCTCTTCCCAATCTGAAAACCATATACATTTATCCCGGAACATCTGCTGATACAAGGGGTATGCAATACTTTGACGGAGAGATAATCTACTACTATGACTGAGTTATTAAGAAAGCAGACTGACGAACTGCTCAATGAACTGAAACAGAAAAACATTGATATCCAGGAATACATCAACAATAACGAGAACTCGTTTATTGAAATTAACCTGAAAACGATGTGGGAAGAACTGTTCAAAAAATGCGGAAAGACGAAGTCGGACATTATCAACAACGCGGATATATCGTACATTTATTTTTACGAGATAATGCAGGGAAAGAAAGTCCCGACAAAAGATAAAATCATCCGTTTGATTCTTGCAATGGAGCTGTCGCTTGAGGATTGCCAGACTGCGCTCAAATACTGCAATCATTCGCAGCTTTATCCGAGAATCAAGCGCGACAGTCTGCTGATTTACGCGATTGAAAACAAGCTCAATCTTTATGATACTTACGAATTGCTTACTGCTAACGGAGAAGAAGAACTCAAATGAGTGAGATTAAAGACTACATCGACACAGCGCTCAGCACCGAGTACACAAAGACCCGCACGTTGCGTGACACCTCTGTCAACACCATAGAGTGTTACAAGAAAAACGACACGGGCGAGAAAATCATTTTCATCAAATCGGCATACCGCAATGACGAAGTGTTCAGAAAGCTGAAAAATGTCAACACAATGTCGTTTATTCCGATGATTTACGAGGTGTCAAGCGAGGACGACTTTCTGTATGTACTTGAAGAATACATAGAGGGCAAATCCCTTGCGGACCATATTTCGGAATTCCATCAGTTCAGTACAAACGAGGTTAAGTCCATACTCTGCGATTTGTGCGACGCGCTGCAAATTCTTCACGGATACGGCGTTATCCACCGTGATATAAAACCCGAAAACGTTATTATCAGAAACGGCAAAGCGTGCCTGATAGATTTAAGCATTGCAAAGCTGATTAACCCCAACGGCAGCGATACCAAGTATCTCGGAACGGCAGGATATGCTGCGCCCGAGCAATACGGAATATCACAGAGTCTGCCGACTGCGGATATATACGCACTGGGAGTGCTTGCAAACATTATTACAACCGGCACTCACCCCACGTCTGCTGTGCCGAAAGGGCGTATAGGCCGCATAATAAAAAAATGCACGGACATACAGACAGCCAAGAGATATCAGTCTGCATATGAACTCAAAAAAGCAGTTCTGACATTATAAAAAGCAGGTCATTTTGCAACGACCTGCTTTTAATTTGTCTTAAACAGAAATCAGGGTTGCCCCACTGTGGGGCAACCCTGATTTTACTTACAGACTATTGATTTGGTTGTGCTGTATGAGGAATACATTTTTGTTGTTTTTCCGTCGACCTTAACGTTTTTGAGGGAGCGGACTTTTACATAGTACCGCTTACCTTTTTTTAGCTTTGTAAACTTTTTGCTTATTGTCGTTTTATTCTTGACGGTAAACTTCTTGGTGTCTGAGCCAAAGCTCTTATTGGTTGAAATGCAGACTTCGTATCCCGTGATGACGTTGTCCTTTTTCCACGTTGCCGTAACCGCTTTTTTTGCTGAAGAAAGCTTTGTTATTTCCGGCTTTTTCGGTTTAACGAAAAAGTAAAATGTATTCTCTCCGGCATACTCGTTTACAAACTTAACGTTTGCCTTATACTGACCGATATCCTTTACATTTTTGACAGCCTTGCCGGTTGCTCTGGACACATACATAACAGTGAAGTTGCCGGACTGAATAGATTTGCCGTCGGCAGATTTTGCGGTAATAACAGGTG
>ONXZ01000001.1 GCA_900321905.1 uncultured Eubacteriales bacterium | reverse complement strand
TATCAGCGAGATGAACACTCTCACTGTCGGTGTTGCCGGCTTGCAGACAAGTTACAAAAATAACGTTAAACCGACTGTTGACAAAAATCTGACCTCCGTTATTGACGCACTGCGCGTTACGGGAGATATTATCGCGGACTTGAGTGGCGATTTGCCGATGCTGCAGTCGCTTGCAAAGAGCCTTGACGCCACGACAGACAGTTCTGCCGATATTGTTAAGGCACTCAACAACCTGCTCAATACGGTTGAAAGCGAGATTGACAGCCTCGCCGATAGGATTGACGGTCTTGGCGACAGCGAACTGATGAACACAATTAAAAATATGATGAGCAAAAACTCTGAGCAGCTCGGCGAGTTTCTTGCCTGCCCCGTAATTCTCGATACCGAAAAGATTTACGGCATCGAAAATTACGGCTCGGCTATGGCTCCGTTTTACAGCACTCTTGCAATCTGGGTCGGCTCAATGATTTTGATTGCGGTTGTTAAAACTAACGTCAAACGCAAAAAGGAGATTGGCGACAATGTGCGTATGCCGCACGCATACTTTGGCAGAATGTTGACATTCCTTACTTTTGCAATAGCACAGTCGCTTATTATCTGTCTGGGCGATTTGTACTTCCTCAAAATACAATGCTTCCATCCGGGTAAGTTTTTGTTTGTCGGAGTGTTTGCGGGGTTTGTATTCTCGATGTTCATATACTCGCTGACCTTCGCGCTCGGCGACATAGGCAAGTCGGTTGGCATTATCATGCTTGTTGTGCAGATTGGCGGCTCAGGCGGTACGTTCCCGATTGATGTCTGCCCAAGTTTTTTCCAGGCGATTCATCCGTTTCTGCCGTTTACATTTGTTGTCAATGCAATGCGCGAATGTGTTTGCGGCACCTACGCAGGCGACTATTGGCTCGACCTGCTCAAACTGTCGGCTTACATAGCGGCGGCGCTCGTTGTCGGACTCGGCGTTAAATTCATTGTTAAAAAGCCGATTCGCTTCTTTGAAAAGCAGGTTGAAAAAACAGACCTTTTTTAGCACATTTAGTATTGAAAAATTTTGAAATTTAGTATTGAAAAATTTTGAAATAGTGTTATAATATGAATTTGAAATATTTAATAAAGGAGGTGTGCGTATGACAGTTTCACCGTTTCTCGCCAAAATTGATTTAGGCGCGGAACTCGCCCACGAACTCGAAATTGAAAAAGCGTTCAGTTTTAAAGTTGCAGGGCACACAATTGCTGTGGACGAAACTACTGTAGTGTCGTGGATTGTTATTGTTGTTATGACAATTCTTGCACTAATACTAACGCGCAACCTTAAAGTTGAAGGCGAAATCAGCAGACGGCAGGCATTTCTTGAGATGATTTACGAAAAGGGAGAGGACTTCTTCAAAGGTCTTATGAACCCAAAAACGTATGATTTCATTCCGTGGCTGATGAGTATGACACTGTTCATAGGAATTGCCAATATGATTGGCATTTTTGCCCCGACATTCTTTGGACTCTTCCATTTTCAGAATGAAACAGCGCAGGGGATTATCGACGCGATATGCGCGCTCAAACCGCCGACCAAGAGTATGCAGGTAACGGCGGCAATGGCGATTACAAGCATTGTGATTGTCGAGTACGCTAATATCCGCGACAAGGGCATTTTCGGCAGAATCAAGGCGTACACCAAGCCTGTTTGGATTATCACGCCGATTAACGTGCTTGAACTTATCACAAAGCCGCTGTCGCTGTGTATGCGACTTTTCGGTAACGTACTTGCGGCGTTCACGATTATGGAACTCATCAAAATCGTAACACACAACACGGTTGTTCCTATTGTGTTCAGTCTGTACTTCGATTTGTTCGATGGCGGACTGCAGGCGTACATCTTTGTGTTCCTGACTTCGCTCTATCTTGCAGAGGCAACTGAGGAAGAGGAAGAAGAACCAAAGCCGAAGAAAGATAAAAAAGGACGGCTTAAGAGGAAAGCATCTAATTAAATTATGAATGATAAATGATGAATGATGAATTGATGGTGCTCGCCGCACAGGCATTTTATTGCGGAGCATACCTGTAGGGGTCGGCGACCCCGACGACCCGCAATATAATGGGTGAGGGCGAAGCCCTCCCGAAATTCATAATTCATAATTCATAACTCATCATTATTAACAACAGTAATAAATAAAAAGGAGATAAATATTATGGGACTTATCGCAATTGGTGCAGGTATTGCAGTATTAGTAGGTATCGGTGCAGGTATCGGTATCGGTATTGCAACAAGCAAGGCGGTTGAAGGTATCGCACGTCAGCCTGAGGCTACAGGTAAAATTCAGACTGCGCTTATCCTCGGCGGTGCGCTTGCAGAGGCTACTGCTATTTACGGTCTTATCGTAAGTATTCTCATTATTTTCATGCTTAAATAAGGCGGAATACTACAAGATTACTTACGGAAGGAAATGCAGTAAATGTTAAAGTTTGACTGGAATATACTATTCACCTTTGTCAATCTTATAGTTTTTTATCTGCTGATGAAGAAGTTTTTGTTCGGCAGAATCAAAAAGGTTATGGACGAGCGTAAGGCGCTTATTCAAAAGCAATTTGATGACGCTGAGGAAACCAACAAAAAAGCGGATGAAAAACTTGCTGATTATGAAAGCAAGATTGCAAACTACGAGTCTGAGGGCGAGCAGATTATAACTGACGCCAGGGACAGCGCAAAGGTTGAGTATAACAAGATTATTGAAAGAGCCGAGGCAGACGCCGAGGCTTTGAAGGCAGATGCCAAAAAACAGATTGAAATCGACACAAACAATGCCCGCAAAGCGGCTAAAGGGGAAATCGCTTCCCTCGCTATGCAGGCTGCTGAAAAGGTTGTGGGCAAAAATGTCAGCGCAGAAAACGACAGCGACATCTTTGACGATTTCTTGAAAGAAAGCAGTGAAGAATAATGATTCAGAAAATGGACGAATACATTTCTGCACTGCTTAAATCAAATGCAAGTGCAGATGATATTGAAAAGGCAAAGGCTGTTATAGGCGCAACTGATGAAGTTTGCGCTATCCTTGACAGTCCGTCTGTTCCGCTTGCGGAAAAGGAAACTGCAATCGGCGAGTTATTCCCTGCATCAGTAAGGGGCGCGCTCCTCACTATCAGCGAGGATATGCGTGTTTGCGACTTTGGCGAAATTGCAAAGGCTTACCTTGCGGAACTTGACAAAAAGAATAATATTGCAAACGCGGTTATACGCTGTGTTACAGAGCCGACAGATGAACAACTGGACGGCTTTAAGGCGTTTGTTATGAAGGAAACGGGCGCTGCCGACGCTAAGATTGAGGTTATCAAGGACGCGTCGCTCCTCGGCGGTTTTATTATCGACGTTGCAGGCAGGCAGTTTGACCGCAGCCTTAAAACAAAACTCCGCGAAATTAAGGAAAGCGTTGAAAAGAACGCTGTTAAGAATAACGAAGTTGACGCAGGCGGTATTATTTCGATACTCAAAGAGGATATCAAAGACTTTGAGTTTGAAACTAAAGGCGAGGAAATCGGCACCGTTATCAGCGTCGGCGACGGCATTGCAACCATACACGGACTTGACTCCGTTATGTACGGCGAGATTATTATTTTTGAGTCCGGCGTCAAGGGTATGGTGCAGGACATCAAAAAGAATACTGTTGGCTGTATTCTGTTCGGTAGTGATGACGAAATCAGCGAGGGCAGCCGTGTTAAACGCTCGCACAAAAAGGCGGGTGTGCCGGTAGGCGAAGGCTTTATCGGCAGAATTGTTAACGCTCTCGGTGAGCCGATTGACGGCAAGGGCGACATCAGCGCGGACGACTACCGTCTTGTTGAGCAGCCTGCTCCGTCTATCGTTGACAGAAAGTCTGTATCTCAGCCGCTTGAAACCGGTATTCTTGCGATTGACTCGATGTTCCCTATCGGCAGAGGTCAGCGTGAACTTATTATCGGCGACAGGCAGACAGGTAAAACTTCGATTGCGCTTGATACAATCGTTAACCAAAAGGGCAAGGACTGTATCTGTATTTACAATGCAATCGGTCAGAAGGCGTCAACTGTTGCAAAACTTGTGGGCGACCTTGAAAAGCACGGCGCGCTTGACTATACAATCGTAGTTTGCGCAACTGCTTCAGACCCTGCGTCGTTGCAGTACATTGCACCGTATTCGGCAACCGCTATTGCAGAATACTTTATGTATCAGGGCAAGGACTGCCTTATTGTATATGATGATTTGAGCAAGCACGCTGTAGCATACCGTGCAATATCACTCCTTCTTGAGCGTCCGCCGGGACGTGAAGCGTATCCGGGCGACGTATTCTATCTGCACTCAAGACTTCTTGAGCGCTCAAGCCGTCTTACGCCGGAACTCGGCGGCGGCTCAATCACCGCTCTGCCTATTATCGAAACACAGGCAGGCGACGTGTCGGCTTACATTCCGACAAACGTTATCTCAATCACAGACGGTCAGATTTATCTTGAATCAGACCTTTTCTTCAGCGGTCAGCGCCCTGCTGTTAACGTAGGTCTGTCTGTATCGCGTGTTGGCGGCGCGGCACAGACAAAGGCTATGAAAAAGGCTGCAGGCTCGCTGCGTGTCGACCTTGCACAGTTCAGGGAGATGGAAGTGTTCACACAGTTCTCGTCAGACCTCGACGCTGACACAAAGGCTCAACTTCAGTACGGTAAAGGACTTATGGAACTGTTAAAGCAGCCGCTGGGTCATCCTATGTCGCTTGCACATCAGGTTATTACGCTTGTTGTGGCTATCGGCAAGGGTTTTGTTGATGTGCCTGTTGAGCAGATTAAAAAGTATCAGAACGATATGCTCGTTTACTTTGACGAGCAGCATACTGATATTATTTCTGACATCAACACCACAAAGGTACTTGACGATGATTTGAGAGAACGTATTTTAAATGCTGCAAAGGCTTTTAGGAATTGAGAATGTAGAATGGAGAATGGAGAATTTCGGGTGGACTCCGTCCACACCTGATTTATAAATCGGGTGCGGGTGTCCCGCCATTAATTCTCAATTCTCAACTCTCAATTCTCAATTATTTTCGGAGATTATATATGGCTAACGCAAGAGAAATTCAGGGCAGAATAAAGTCTATCAAGGACACGATGAAGATTACAAACGCTATGTATATGGTGTCCTCGTCTAAACTTCAGAAGGCCCGCAGAGATTTAAAAAACACGGAGCCGTATTTTTACCTTATTCAGGATTCACTTGCAAAGATTCTTGACAAGAACCCTGAGGCGGGTAACAAATTCTTTGACAAACGTGAAAATAAAAAAGGCGCAGACAGAAAAATCGGTCACCTTGTAATCACAGCGGACAAAGGTCTTGCAGGTGCGTATAACCACAATGTTATCAAACTTGCGGAGGAGATTATCAATACCGACGAAGCGGATGACAAACTCTTTGTTGTCGGTCAACTCGGACGTCATTATTTTGAGAAGAAAGATATTGACATTGATATCAACTTCCAGTACACCGCGCAGGACCCGAATATGAATCGCGCGAGGGAGATTGCAGGCAAACTCACCGAACTTTTTGAAACCGGCGAGATTGACGAACTGTATGTCATTTACACGCAGATGGTCAACTCTATGACCGTTGAGGCGAAAAGTCGCCGTTTGCTTCCGCTGTCGGAGGAAAGTATTGAGATGCAGGACAACGAACTTGCAGAACGCTATGATAATGCCGTGCTTCTTCCCGACGCTGAAACCGCGTTTAACAAAATCGTGCCTGACTACATCACGGGCTTTGTTTACGGTGCGCTTGTTGAGTCGTTTTGCAGTGAGCATAATGCCAGAATGATGGCTATGCAAACCGCAACCGACAGCGCACAAAGTATGATACGCGAACTGTCAATTCAGTACAACCGCGCCCGTCAGGCGGCAATCACTCAGGAGATTACAGAGGTTGTCGCAGGCGCACGTTCAAAAAATAAAAATTAACTGTAATAGGACGAATTATTATGAGTTATGGTAAAATAGTTCAGGTTATGGGACCTGTTGTTGACGTTAGTTTTGACGGCAAGCTTCCCAGAATTAAAGACGCACTCGAGGTGCAAAACGGCGATAAAAAGGCTGTTATGGAAGTAGCCCAGCATATCGGCAACGGTATGGTGCGCTGCATTATGCTTGCCGCGTCAGACGGTCTTTACAAGGATATGCAGGTTGAGGCAACGGGCGACGCTATCAAAGTGCCGATTGGCGAAAAGACTCTCGGCAGACTTTTTAACGTCGTAGGCGAAACTATTGACGACCTTGAAAACCTTGACGGCGAGGAGCATTGGTCTATCCACCGCCGTCCGCCCGCATTTGAGGAACAGTCGTCAGAGGTTGAAATCCTTGAAACGGGTATCAAGGTTATCGACCTGCTCACACCGTATCAAAAGGGCGGTAAAATCGGTCTTTTCGGCGGTGCGGGTGTTGGTAAAACCGTGCTTATTCAGGAACTTATCACAAACGTTGCAACCCAGCACGGCGGCTACTCGATTTTTACCGGCGTAGGAGAGCGCTCGCGTGAGGGTAACGACCTTTGGAATGAGATGAAGGAATCAGGCGTTCTTTCAAAAACAGCGCTTGTGTTCGGCCAGATGAACGAGCCGCCCGGAGCACGTATGCGTGTTGCTGAAACAGGTCTTACTATGGCGGAATACTTCCGTGATAAAGAGCATCAGGACGTGCTGCTTTTCATTGATAATATTTTCAGATTTATTCAGGCCGGTTCAGAGGTTTCCTCACTGCTCGGCAGAATGCCGTCAGCCGTTGGTTATCAGCCTACTCTGGCTACCGACCTTGGTGAACTGCAGGAGAGGATTACATCAACCAAAAACGGCTCTATCACATCTGTACAGGCGGTTTATGTGCCTGCCGATGACCTTACCGACCCTGCCCCTGCAACCACGTTTGCGCACCTTGACGCTACTACCGTACTGTCAAGAAAGATTGTTGAAAAGGGTATTTATCCTGCTGTTGACCCGCTTGAGTCAAACAGCCGTATCCTTGAAGCGGACGTTGTCGGCGAGGAGCATTACGAAGTTGCACGTCAGGTGCAGGAGTACCTGCAAAAGTATAAGGAACTGCAGGATATCATCGCAATCCTCGGTATGGAAGAACTGTCTGACGAAGATAAACTTGCCGTTCACCGTGCAAGACGTATTGAAAGATTTTTGTCGCAGCCGTTCCACGTTGCAGAACAGTTTACCGGCCTTGACGGTAAGTACGTGCCGCTTAAAGAGAGCGTGCGCGGCTTTAAAGCAATCGTTAACGGTGAGGTTGACGACCTCCCCGAAGCAGCATTCTTTAACGTTGGTACTATCGATGACGCTATTGAAAAGGCAAAAACTCTGTAATTTGCAGTCGTTAGATTAATGAATCAGGTGATACAATATGGCTACTTTTAAACTGAAAATTGTATCTTCACGTCGTGTGTTTTTTGAGGGCGAATGTCAGCAGTTGGTGTTGCCGATTGCAGACGACGGCTTAATGGGCTTTCTTGCAAATCACGAAAATTGTGTTGCGCCGATTGAATCGGGCGAAATGAAGATTACCCCTGCCGAGGGTGACGAAATTTTTGCATTTATCGGCAGCGGCTTCATTGAGTTTTTTGACAACGAGGCTACCGTCGTGTGCATTTCGTGCCAGCGCCCTGAGGAGATTGACAAAGACAGGGCAGAGGAGGCGAAACAGCGTGCTGAGGAGCAACTTCGCCAAAAGCAATCGCTGTTTGAGTACCATCAGTCGATGGACGACCTCGCCCGCGCAATGGAACGACTCAAAATTAAGAATCGCCACGAGATATAACAAAAAGGACTGCACTTGCAGTCCTTATTTTTTTAATGATATCAGATGTTGTTTGTGTTCGTCTGATACGCGGAAACTTTCGCGTGCTTTTTGGATTGCCTTATTGTGAGTCCAGGTGTCAATCGCACCGCTTTCAATGTATTTCACGGCGGCGTCGTACTGCTTTGCAAGCGCAGTCGCAAAGTACCACGCAATCATCATATTTATGTAGTATTTGTCGCTCCTGATACGGGCGATCTTTTTCATATACTCCTCGCGGAAATCCTCATCGAGAAAATGCTCCATAACCATTTTTATGCCAAAACGCACGGTGTATTCTCTGCCGCTCTCAAGCCATTTGTCAATCAGCGGCAGCAGTTTGTCACGGTGCTTTTTAAACACTTTCGGGCTCATCTGGTCGCAGGTCGCCCAGTTGTTAACGTATGGCAAAAATGCCTGCACCTCGCGCACGCACTCGTCAAAATCTTTTGTGAGCGAAATCACAAAGGCGTGCAACTGGTTTTCATCAAAAGTGGCGTGCGGAAGTTCGGCAAGGAATTCGTGCCTGATTTCGTTTTTTGCAACCTCTTTTGCATAAGCGCGCAGCACAGGTGTGCGAACACCGATAAAATAACTTTTGTCAACAGTCGGTATCAGTTTTGACTGAAAGTCGCGATACTTCAGGTCCTGATTACTGCATAAATAAGTTTGTATTTCGGTCATAATTATTCTATCCAAATCGGATTTGTGAACGCCCAAAACAGTTCGTCCGCCGTTTCTGGTGTGGGTGCGCCCTGGGCAGTGAGGAACGTTTTTTCGGCAAAGCCGAGTATCTTTTTTGCAGGGGCAGAGAGTTTGTAGTCAATCTCGGCGCGAATATATCCTTTTTCGCGTATTCCAAAGTGAGCCGTATGCGACTTTTCAAACGAAGTCGCCTTGTGCTGATAGATGATTTTGCTGTTGTTAAATACTTTAAGCACAAAACCTGCGTGCAGTTTTGTCGCTGTGATTTTGCCTGTAATACCGCCGCCGAGTGCTATTGTGTCGCCAAGTTCTGCTTCCTCAGCAGTGAGGTAAATCATTGAACTGTCAGGCGTGTTTGTGACAACGCTTCTTCCTTCACGCAGCGCCTGCAAAATGTCGTCAGGAGAGTTGCTTTTTGCGTGAGTGACTGTGGTGGGCATGCCGAATATTCTAACCCCGTAGTCACGGTGGAAGTCAGAGCCGCCGACTGCGCCGATTTTTTCGCCGCTGTCGAGTTTGCTCACCCACCAGGCAAGCGCCTTGTTATTATCGGAGTGTTGGATAGTGTTCCACACTTCCACGCAGTCCATACCTATGCCGTCAAGGTCCATTCTGTAAGGACAGTTTGAGCAAAACGGGTGGTTAACGCTTACGGTTGCGCCTCTCATTTTTGCTGCGTCGGTGATTGCTTTGTATGCCTCAAGATTTTCAAGATTATACGGCGGCTCAAACGGAATTTCAGCGCCCCAGACATTGACGTGACCGTTATTGCCTGTGAGTTCCTGACCCTGAATAACGGTAAGCCCGTCGCTTGAGTACGATTTTTCAACCGTGTTAAAGTTGTGGTCGGTGATAATTGCCCAGTCAAAGCCTGCTTTTTTGCAACGTTCAATCAGTTCGTACTGGTGCAAAATGCCGTCTGAATTAGTGGTGTGCAGGTGAGTGTCACCCTTAAACCAGCGTCTGTTCATAAATTTCACTTCCTTTTGTACATTATAACACCGCGTGTCGTCAAATTCAATCATTGACTTTTTGAGTGTTTTTTATTAATATGGAATCTATGAGAAAAATAGAGTTTACCGCAACTGAAAAGGATAACGGCGTTACCATAAAAGATTACCTGAAAGCCTTTGGTGTTTCGAGCGCTTTGCTCACTAAACTGCGTCAAACGGAAAACGGCGTAACAGTAAACGGCACCTTTGCCCGCACGATTGACACTTTAAAGTGCGGCGACAAACTGTGTATACTCATTGAAAACAGGGGACATATGCCGTCGCCTGCCAAAATGGATGTTGAAATATGCTTCGAGGACGAGGATATTATTGCGCTTGACAAGCCGCCGTTTATGCCTGTTCACGAGAGCCGCAATCATATCGGCGACACACTGTCAAACTTTGTGGCGTTCCATCTTGATGAGGACACAGCGTTTCGCGCAGTGTTCCGTCTTGACCGCGATACAAGCGGACTTGTGCTTGTCGCAAAGCACGCGCTTGCGGCTGCAAAACTCGCAGGTAATATTGACAAGGATTACTACGCCCTTGTAAGCGGCAGACTTGAAAATAGCGGCACTGTTGACGCTCCCATTGCGCGCTGTGGGGACAGCATTATCAAACGCAAAGTGAGCGGCGATGGGGAACGTGCCGTAACGCACTATGAAGTGGTCAAAACAGTTGGCGATAACACGCTTGTCAGGTGCAAACTTGAAACCGGCAGAACGCACCAAATCAGGGTGCATATGGCGCATATCGGACACCCGCTTGTTGGCGATTCGCTTTACGGCGGCGATTGCTCGGTAATTAACCGACAGGCTCTGCATTGCAAAGATATTTACTTTAAACACCCTGTAAGTGGAAAGAAAATGCACATTACCTGCGACTTTCCGTCTGACATCAGACTCTAACCAACAACTGCTAACTGCTTACGGCTAACTGCTAACTGTTTTCACTGAAAGGAGAACTAATGCCTGCATTTGCAACACATTATATATTTTTAGATGAACTTAAAGAAGAACTGCTCAAAAAAGCAGATTTTGAATTTGATTTCAAAGTCGGCGGCGTTGGCTGCCAGGGACCTGATATATTCCTGTTCCACCGTCTGTGGCCGCCTTTTAAGATTTATAAATCACTCAGTTCCGTATCTTCGGCGCTTCACCGCGGAAAAAGCGAAAAACAGTTTGAAGCGTTCAGGGATTACCTTGATATAAGTGAAAACCGCGATATAGCAAAATCGTATATCTACGCTTACATTTTGCACTATGCGCTTGACCGCAACTGTCACCCGTATGTTTACGCACGACAGGACGAGATGACAGCGGTAAACAAGCACATTCATCCGCTTGCTGCGCACAACATTGTTGAACACGCTGTTGACACTTATTTGCTGTATCACCGCTGCGGAATTTACCCTCCGTCACTTTTCGACTCAAAAGCGACATTTACCGACAGCACCGCCGCGTATAATGAAATCAGCAGACTTATGAATTCTGTCATAAAAAGGGCGACAGAGCGCGATGTGAGCGAGGATGAGATTGTCCGCGCTATCACCGACACAGCCGATTTGCAGGATATGCTCCGTGACGAAAAGGGCAATATCAGGCGCATTGCCAAAGGTATTGAAACACCGCTCGCTCCTTTGATAAAAAATTTCAAATTTTCGGCATCAATTAAGCCAAAGGACTTGGAAATTGCTGATAATTGTGCTAATATAAAGAATAAGGCTTGGACTTCACCCTACGATAAAACTACGCATAGCGACAGTTTTGAAGAACTGTTTGAGCGGGCAAAAGTGGACGCACTGGGTCTTATTGACGGATTTGAAGCGCTCTGCAGGGGCGAAAAAACTGCTTATGAAGTCACGGGCAACATATCATTTTTAAGCGGATTAGAGGTAACTGACTGATGAAACTTACACCAAGTGATAACATTAACTACGACATTCTTAAAAAAGGTATTTATATCAGCCGCATTGATGACGATATCACAACTTACGACATCAGGCTGAAAGAGCCGAACAGAGGCGATTATCTTACAAATTCGGCGCTGCACACTATTGAGCATATCTTTAAGGCGTATCTCAGTAAAACAGAGTTTGGCGACAATATTGTATTTTTCGGCGCGATGAGCAGCCGCACAGGTTTTTATCTGCTGACAAGGAGACTCACTGACAATTATACAATTCAACTTATCAAAGACGGCTTTCAGTACATTGCCGATTTTTGGGGCAGAATCCCAAACGCTTCGCACAAGGACTGCGCTAACTGCCTTGAGCATAATCTGCCGCAGGCAAAAGAGGAAGCAAAAGAATTCCTTGACGTTATCAAGGACTGGACAAAAGAGGATTTGGAATATCCGACTTCAGAAACTGAGGAATAATTATGAGTTACAGAATTATTGCAGATTCGTGCTGCGACAGAACTGCACAGATGGCAGACTGGACAAACATTACATTTGTACCGCTCACACTTGAAATTGGCGATTACCGCATACTTGACGACGAAAATTTTGACCAGGACGATTATATTCGCCGCACGGTTGAGTTTAACGACGTTGCAAGGACTGCGTGTCCGTCGCCTGACGCCTGGGCGAGCGCCCTCGACTGCGAGGAGGACGATTTGTACCTCATCACTATTACGGACAAACTGTCAGGCACATATAACAGCGCCTTGCAGGGCGTTGAACTCTACAAAGAGGAACACCCTGACAGCACAAAGAAAATTCACGTTTTTAACTCTCTCGCAACTTCGGGTATTGAGAGCCTTGCAGTGGAAAAAATAAAAGCACTCGGCGACGCCGGCACTGATTTTGATACTGTTGTCAGCACGGTTGAGGACTATATCGTCAATCACACTGCACTGTATTTCTGCCTTGAGTCGCTTGACGTACTCAAGAAAAACGGCAGGCTGTTTGCGCTTGCGGCTACTATCCTAAAAAAACTCAAACTCAAGATGGTGTTTGAGCGTACGCAGGAAGGTAATATCAAACTTGCTGCGCAGGACATTGCAATGAACCGCGCGATTGTCAAGATGGCAAACATCATCGGCGAAAATGTTGCAGGCATTGACCTTGCTGATAAGCGACTGATTATAACTCACGTCTGCTGCAGGGAAAAGGCGGAGTTTGTGGCAGAAAAAATTGCCGCTGTCGCACCTTTCGGCGATGTTGAAATCGTCAAGGCAAGCGGACTTAACTCCACTTATGCGGCTAATGGGGGAATAATAGTATCGTATTCAAAATAGCGACTGATGTCGCTATTTTTTGCTTCAGGCTTCAGGCTGCAGGCTACAGGCTTGTGGGAGGGCTCCGCCCTCACCCGATTGTATTGCGGAGCGTCGGGGTCGCCGCTCCCTACAATTGTTCGAGTGAAGCGAGTAACTGTGAGCCTGTAGCCTGTAGCTCGTAGCTTGTAGCCAAAAAGACAGGTGTAATCACGACACCTGTCTTTTTGTTAATTCTATTTGTTTTTCAACACTTTGCACGCTCGGACCGCCTTCAGCGAGTCGGTCTGCTACGCACTTTTCAAGGTTGATTGCGGTGTATACTTCGTCGTCAAACAAATCACATACCGCTTTGTATTCGTCAAGCGGCAGAGTTTCAAGCGTCAAGCCTTTGTCTATGCAAAGCGCAACAAGTTCACCTGTTGCCTTGTACGCGTCACGGAAGGGGAGTCCCTTGCCCACAAGATAATCAGCGCAGTCCGTTGCGTTTATAAAGCCTTTTGCCGCAGCGTTTCTCATATTTTCTGTCAGCACGGTCATAGTGTCAACCATCGGAGTAAAGGCGTTCAGGCACATTTTTACTGTGTCAACCGCGTCAAAAATTGCCTCTTTGTCCTCCTGCATATCCTTGTTGTATGCAAGGGCAATGCCCTTCATAACAGTGAGCAGTGTGGTGAGGTCACCAAATACACGTCCGCTCTTGCCGCGTACCAATTCTGCAATGTCGGGGTTTTTCTTTTGCGGCATAATAGACGAGCCTGTTGAGAACGCGTCGTCAAGTTCAACAAACTTGAACTCCCACGAGCACCACATAATAATCTCCTCGCTGAAACGGGAGAGATGCACCATAATAAGTGACAGCGCAGACGCGAGTTCAATGCAAAAATCACGGTCGGATACGCCGTCAAGCGAGTTTGCGCTTACGCCGTCAAAGCCGAGCAGGTCGGCAACCATATTCCTGTCAAGCGGGTAGGTTGTGCCTGCGAGCGCACCGCTGCCAAGCGGCAGAACATTCATACGCTTTTTGCAGTCTGCAAGCCTGTCGAGGTCGCGCAGCAGCATTGCAGCATAAGCCATTAGGTGATGCCCAAAGGTGATTGGCTGCGCTCTTTGCAAATGCGTGTAACCCGGCATAATTGCAGTTTTGTTCTGCTCCGCCTTGTCGCAGAGAACGAGTATAAGTTCTTTGAGTTTTGCACTGATTTCGTCAATCTCTTTTTTCAGCACCATACGGATATCAAGCGCAACCTGGTCGTTACGCGAGCGTGCTGTGTGCAGGCGCTTGCCTGTCTGACCAAGCCTTGCAGTGAGTTCACCCTCAACAAAGGTGTGTATGTCCTCCGCTTCCATATCAATAACGAGTTTGCCGGACTTTATGTCATCAAGGATTACCGCAAGTTCAGCGCAGATTTTGTCGCTCTCGCTCTTGTCGATAATGCCTGTTGCGCCAAGCATTGTTGCGTGTGCAATCGAGCCTTTTATATCCTCCTCAAACATTCTGCAGTCGAATGAAATTGAGGAGTTGAAGTCGTTGGTTTCCTTTGCAAGTTCCTTTTTGAACCTGCCTTTCCATAACTGTGCCATACTTAATCTCCAAACATATTGACCCCCTTATACAAGGGGGTTGATATTATTCTCCGCGCTGTGCGTCGAGCATTGCTTTAACTTTGATTGAAAGACCAAAGAGGTTGATAAATCCTGCAGAATCTGCCTGGTTGTAAGCACCGCCGTCCTCGCCGAAGGAGGCAATATTTTCGTCATAAAGGCTGTACGGTGAAGTTGTTCCTGCAGGGATGATATTGCCCTTGTAGAGTTTGAGTTTTACATCACCTGTGCAGGTTTCCTGTGTTTTGTCAACAAAGGCTGAAAGCGCTTCACGCAGAGGTGTGAACCAAAGTCCGTCATATACAAGTTCGCCGAACTTCTGCGCTACAAGTGCTTTGTAGTGCTGGGTCTGCTTGTCAAGAGTAAGCATTTCGAGCAGTTCGTGAGCCTTGTAGAGGATTGCGCCGCCCGGAGTTTCATAAACGCCGCGGCTCTTCATGCCGACAAGACGGTTTTCAACTATGTCGAGCAGACCAATGCCGTTTGCGCCGCCGAGTTCGTTGAGTTTTTCGACGATTGCAAGAGGTTTCATATCCTCGCCGTCAATAGCGGTTGGCACGCCCTTTTCAAAATGAATGGTAATGTATGTCGGCTTGTCGGGAGCCTGCTCAGGCGCAACGCCCATTTCAAGGAAGCCGTCTTTGAGATATGTCGGCTCGTTTGCAGGGTCCTCAAGGTCAAGACCTTCGTGTGACAGGTGCCAAACGTTCTTGTCTTTTGAATAATTGGTTTCACGGTTAATTTTAAGTGGAATGTTGTGCGCTTCAGCGTACTCGATTTCCTCTTCACGGGATTTGATATCCCACTCACGCCACGGTGCGATAATCTGCATATGCGGTGCAAATGCTTTGAGCGTCAGTTCAAAACGTACCTGGTCGTTGCCTTTGCCTGTGCAGCCGTGGCAGATAGCGTCTGCGCCCTCTTTGATTGCAATTTCTGCAAGTCCTTTTGCAATGCAAGGACGTGCGTGTGATGTGCCGAGCAGATATGTTTCATAATCAGCGCCTGCTTTAAGACAGGGGAATATATAGTTCTCAACATAATCATCTTTAAGGTCAAGCACATAGAGTTTTGATGCGCCTGTCTTGATTGCCTTTTCTTCCAGGCCGTCAAGTTCAGTACCCTGGCCAACGTCACCGCTGACTGCAATAACCTCGCAGTTGTTATAATTTTCCTTCAGCCACGGAATAATGATTGAAGTGTCGAGTCCGCCTGAATATGCAAGCACTACTTTTTTAATATCTTTTTTATCCATTATATATGCTCCTTTCGTGGTGCGCCCCAATGGGGTTGTTTTTTATTTGTTGCGGCTATTATAGCACGAATGAATAAAATTGCAATACTATTCATTGATTTTTGTGCAAGTTTTCGTTATATCATCTTATATATAGGTTTCTGTTGTGCATTGTGACGGATAAATATACATTTTACCTGCATAAACATACATAATTACTTCCGCTAAGTAAATCAAGTCTTTTCAACATTAAGGTTATTACAAATGCCGAAAAGTGTCAAAAACACTTTGTTAACAAACTGTAAACAAATATGTAAATTATTTTTGAATAACCTATTGCAATTTGCGTGTATGTGTGGTATGATGTGTTTGTATAAATAAGTTAGGGATATTATACCCTATTGCGCGAGTTCTTAAAGTAACTGTTTTCTCGATAGTCAGTAAGAGCATACAGCGAACGAGAATTTGCAACTCTTAAGGAGGTAATAATTATGAGAAAGTCACTCAAAAAGGTTCTCGCTATCGTGCTTTCTGCACTTATGGTGATTACCGCAATGCCTTTTGCAACACTCACAGCGTTTGCTGATGATTCTGCAATTACGGCATACAACAGCGCAGTAGCCGCTTACGACGCTAAAATGGACGGCACTGTTTACACCAATATGGGCTCTGCATATGCGGCTTTTGTTGATGCAAACGAGGCTTATGACGCTTACGTTTACGGCAACGGCACACAGTCTGCGCTTAACTCTGCAGTTAATGCACTTGTCACAGCAACATCTGCACTTGACGATTCACACAAGTGGACACAGTCAACTGCGACTGCTTCAGTTTATAGCCGTGACAGCAGCACTGCAATCAGCACAACTTATGCAAAAAATATTCTTTACGCTGACAGACAGGATACACTTGTTGACGAGGGTTCAAACGCTAACGTTCGCGTTCAGATTCAATACGGTACTAACAACGTACTTCTGTACGACGGCAAAAACGACATTCTTTTCCCTGTAGCTGTATTCTATTATTATAACCAAGCAGGTTTCAGCTCAAGAAAGATGTACACAATGTACCCGTACAAGGACGGTCAGACCGGTTCTTGGGATGCAAGCAACTTCCCGGATGATAACGAAGACTTCAGACTTCAGGCTCAGTGGAACGGTAAAATGGACTACGGCACCGCAGACTGGAACGCTGCTTATGCACTGGGCGACCATATTCCGGGTTATCAGAAGTCAAACGGTTCTGCACCTGACGGCGCTCCCGACGGTAACAGAGGCAAGTGGAACTACTTTGCTAACTATATGAAGTATGTCGGCGGAGCAAACGGATTCTCAAACGGTCTTAAAACTCTTAATCTGGACTGGTTTGCGTTCACCGGTCGGACTTCATCTGCCAACCGTGTAGCGCATACACTTGATAACGCAGGTAACATCTACATTATCGACTATGCAACTGCTCTTAATGCAATTAACACAAAGACTTATCTTGCAGACGTGTCAAATTACAAGACAAACGGTCTTTCTGCATATATGAACGCATATGACGATCTTACTGTTGACGTTGCTTCTTATGATTACGCAAGCGATGCTTACGGCAATGCTGCAAACGTTGCAAGTTCACTTGCTTCTGCGGCGGCTGTTGTAAATGCAACTACAAGCCCTGATAACGGCGCAGGTTATGTAAGCCTTCGCAACGCTATTTCGGCTTCAAAGGCAACATACGCTGACGGCAACGATGACAACTATTATCCGTCTGCATATTGGGGCACATTCAAAGACGCTTACGAGGCTGCAACCGACAATATGACAAACCTCACTTCAAACGGTTACAGCACAAGCGCTGCTGCACAGACACTTGCTGACAGACTTAATACCGCTTACAACAACCTCGTTAATTCTGTACAAAATGTTGACACAACCGCGCTTGAAACTGCTATTGATGATGCGGAGTATGCAATTGAAAACAACGCATACTGGACTGCTACCTCATATGCACACGCGGACCTTCAAAACGTAGTTAACACTGCAAAGGTTGCTGTCTGGACTTCTGTTGACAAGTACAAGAGCACTCGTGCAAAGAGCCAGACAACAGAGGCTACTGTTGCAGCTCAACTTGAAAACGTTAAGGCTGCAATTCTCAAACTTGTTATTAATAAAGACGCTACAGTAGCACAGGTAGGTAACTACTCTGCAACTACTGCTATTGCCTATGCGCACGATACAACCCAGTTTACACCTACCGATTATGCAAACTGGGATACCGTAGAGGACGCTGTTGACACGGCGACTCAGCTTGACGCTGCTATCACAGTTTATGCTGATAATTGTGCAAGCGCAAAGATTGAGGAGTATATTTCTTCAGTTCGCGAAATCATTTCTGCGCTTAAAAACCTCAAAGACGCATTCTCAAAGATGGACAACGGTGAACTTATTGCTCAGGGCGAACAGAGTGATGTAACTCAGGCAATCGGTTCTCCTGACTCCGTCGGCGCAGGTCAGGACTATCATACAAACTTCTGGGGTTATAACAACTCTGTTGTTTTCAGAACATCACATGATGCTGCTTTTCTTCCGCTTCCTGACTCATATATCAGCATCTGGACACAGAGCGGCTATCCTATGGGTCTTGACTGCATTAACATCAACGACCAGTCAACATATAACGATGACCACCAGGGACAGATTACATCAGGCGGTAACGGCGATAACAGAGCTGTAAGCGATTCTGACATAGCTACATACAATTTCAGCGCCGGACTTAGTGCTGAAAGTGAAGGCTACGGCAAACAAGGCAGACTTTATCTCGGTTCTGCTACTACATCAAACGGTTTAACAACCCCTGAAGGTTCAGGTATCTTTGTTAACGCTTCACGCGTATGGCCTATCACGGGCAACGTTTATGCTACTGAAGCAGACGGCACAATGCACAACACTGCTGAGGATATAAGCGATGATAACCACTTCACTTATGACCTCACAAATGTTCTCGGTACATTCGATAACATTGATAACCATCCAAACAACGCTAACTACGGCGCATACGGTGCCGTATGGGTTGACAACGGTAAATCTTACTCAACACAGATGAAGGCTTCAACTTCACTCTATGTTACACAGGAAACCAGCAACCAGCTCAAGTCCACAACAAAACTTACTATTGACGAGTATTCATTTATTAACAGGAAGTTCGGCGCAATGGTTTGGTGGAAGTATATGAACATCAACACCTTTGGTTACACCTATCACGGCTTCCGTCACGATGTTGGCACATACAGCAGAACTATCCAGGTTGTAAACGTTGCTGACCTGTTCAGACTTATCAACCAGTGCGAGAATGCAGGTTATGTAGCAAACGAGTACACAACTGCTTCTTGGAACGCTTACGCAACAGCACTTGCTAATGCAAAAGGCGATATGGACTACAGCGACAAGTCTGCTGAATGGGTACTTGAACAGTGCCAGGGCAGATATGACGACCTGTGGGCTGCAAAAGAAGGCCTTGTAAAGGCTGCTGACAGAACTGCACTTCTTCAGGCGCGTGACGCTGTTAAAGATGTTTACGACGCAGGCCAGACAAGCGAAGCATACGGCGGACCTTGGTCAGACGAATCATGGAACGCATTTGCTGACTATTACAGGGATGAAGTTGTAGCAAAACTCAACGGTGACTACTCTGCAACAGGCGTTCGCAATTATGAGTATTACGACGCAACAGGCACAGAAAAGTCAGACGCTCAGAAAGATATTGAAGCACGCGCTGCAAGAATTATAGAACTTAAAGACGCGCTTCAGTCAAACGCTGACTTTACACCGCTTGATAACGCTGTTGCAGCACTCCGTACAAAAGTTAACGAGGGTAACTTTACAACGGCTTCAGTTGCTGCTTGTAAGGAAGCGCTGCAAGATATTGAATACTTCTGGTACTCAGACGCAGAGCGTAAGGCAGTTTACGCTTCCACTGCTGCTGATGAGGCAATCGCCGCTGCAGCAAATGCTGTTACAGCAGCAGGCAACCTCCTTGTAGAAGCAGACGCAGACGTTGTATCAAGCGCAAGCGACATCACAGCCGCTGTTCAGGACCTTCTTGAAGCATCTCAGAAAGACCCTGACGCATACGACTTTGAGGCTGTTAAGGCTCAGATTGCTGCACTTGGCGCAACAACCGACGGCTCAGTAGTATTTACAAACAACTCATACTATGGCAGTCTTTCAACAACAAGTTTCACATGGCAGCATATGAGCGATGTTGATGCACTTGTTACAGACGCACTGTCAGAACACTTTAAGACTTATAACATTAATATTACCGGCGTTACAGATGCTGCAAAGACCAGGATTACATACACAATCGGCGGTCAGGAATATGAGTCAACAGGCGCTACTCTTACGGGTATCCCTTACGGCACAACAATCCGCGTTTATGCTCCTGACGACCAGTTTGTAAATTGGTTCTACACCTACACATCTGCAACATCAGGCGAAAAGTATAAGGAAAAATACCTCACTAACGACTATGTTATCAACTTTGTTGTTAACGGTGACACAACCTTTAGACTTGAGAACGAAACAGATATTGCAGATACTCAGAAGGCAAAGGTAACTTATGCTAACAGCCTGCGTACAGAATCTTACAAGGTTGAGTACGTTAACAAGGGCAACATCACTTTGCCTGAGGCTCCTAACTTTGCACACTACGAGTTTGCGGGTTACACAATCGACGGCACTGACTATGCTGTAGGCGATACTGTTAACATTACAGGCGACACATTAGTTATTGCAAATTACGATTATGCTGATGAAAACGGTATAACAATCTTCGTTGCAAACGTTGGCGGCTCTGCTGACAGTTATGTAGCATTCGATACAGAGTATAACAAGAAGATTGAACTCTCTTACAGCGGCCTTGCTACAAAAGCAAAGAACAACAGTGGTTCTTACAAGGTTGACGATGTTGAAGAACCGTTTGCTCCTAAGTCAAGCAACCCGAATAAGGGCAAACTTTACACTGAGGATTCAATCTACGCTTACACTGTAATCACAGGCGACCTTGTTGAAGTTGGCGAGGACGGCACTCTGTTTGAGGAGTACATCCAGGCAAGAAACGATGATTATTTCGAGGATAACAGGGATGAATACCTTGGATATCTTGAAAATGCTGAAACAGTGCTGACTTACGGCGACACTTACACATTCTATGCAAGTGAAAATATGGTAATCATTCCTTACACTGAGGAACAGTTTAACCAGGCAATCGCTGACGGATTTATCGACACTGCTAACGTTGACGCTAACGGCGCAACTGCAAACGCAGGCGATATGTTCAACGCAGGCACAAAGATGACAATCGTTTCTAACTACGTAATTCCTGACGGTGCTGAACTTGTTGAGGCAGGTCTCCTCTTCCAGGCTACAAGAGACGGCTCAGTTCCGAGCGGCGACCTCACATTCGGCAACATCGGCAAAAACGGTATAGTTAGAATGAAGTCAACACAGCACACCGTTGGTAATCAGTTTGTTATCTCACCAATTCAGATTAGAGATAACATCAAAGGCAGCACAATCAATGCAAGATACAGAGCATATGTAACTTACACAGGTGCTGACGGCAAACAACATACTTCATGGTCAAAGACAATCAATTCAGCAGTTATTGCTTAAGGGGGTGGCAGAGATGAAACTTTATACAGAACCGGAAATCGAGATTCGTGAGTATGCTCTCGCCGCTAATCAGGTGTTTACAGAATCAGACCCTGCTGCAAACCCTGGCAACAACAATAATAACGACGATGAGTACGATTACTTCGGTAACAACTAAATGACACTAAAGGCAACTACTTGGGGCGTCCGTCATAAAGAAGGTTAGGTTTTGGCTTTGTCCTTTTGCCCCTAAAGACATTAAAAACCGCCTGTATACGCGAGTATGCAGGCGGTTTT
>ONXZ01000223.1 GCA_900321905.1 uncultured Eubacteriales bacterium | reverse complement strand
TGAACTTGATGACGCGGAGCAGGTTGCAAAGGCTCTCGGTGCAGAACTTGAGGTTATTCCACTTGACCTACTGGCTTATGATGACGTCACAAAAAATCCTGCAAACCGTTGCTACTACTGTAAAAAGAGAATATTCACAACTATTTGCGCTGCGGCACAAAATGACGGATTTGACATTGTATGCGACGGTACTAATGCTACTGATGACGCCGATGACCGTCCCGGTTTTAAGGCGCTTGGTGAACTTGGTGTGGAATCGCCGCTTCGTGCATTCGGCTACACTAAAAGCGATATAAGAGAAATTGCACATGATAACCGTCTTGCTGTTGCAGATAAATGCTCATATGCTTGCCTTGCGACACGCATTCCGACAGGCACGGCGATTAGCGCCGATATGCTTGCAAAAACCGAAAGGGCGGAGGACATACTGCGCACGCTCGGCTTTAACAACTTCCGTGTGCGCTATCTTGACGGCGCGGCAAAACTTGAACTATCGCATAGCGATTTTGCGCTTTTATTTGATAAAAAAGACGAGGTGTATAAATCTCTTTGCGCCTTTTACAGCAGCGTTTATCTCGATTTAAAGGAGAGATGTGATGAATAAAGATGAATTGAAATCAATGCTTTCTGCGGTCGCTGACGGCTCGCTCTCGGTTGACGAAGCGGTTACCAGAATTAAACTCACACCGTATGACGACATTGACATTGCAAAGATTGACACACACCGCGGCGTGCGGCAGGGTGCGGAAGAAGTGATTTACGGCGAGGGTAAAACCGCCGACCAAATCATAAAAATTGTAAATCATATGCTCGAAAACTCTGCAAAAAGCGTGCTGATAACCCGTGTATCGCAGGAAAAGGCAGAAGAGGTTGCAAAGTGCGTAAAACTGCAATACGACAGCGTTTCGCGCATTGCGATTGCAGGGGATTATATACCGAAAAAAGAAAAAGGCAACATAGTTATAGCAACGGGCGGCACAAGCGATATACCTGTTGCCGAGGAAGCGGCGCAGACCGCAGAATACTATGGCAACAACGTCAAACGTCTTTATGATGTGGGCGTGTCCGGCGTTCACCGACTGCTTGATAATGCCGAGGTGCTTGCCGGAGCAAAGGTTGTTATTGCTGTTGCCGGTATGGAAGGCGCGCTTGCAAGCGTTGTCGGCGGAATGGTCGATTGCCCTGTGATTGCTGTGCCTACAAGTGTTGGATACGGTGCAAGTTTTGGCGGACTTTCGGCACTGCTGTCAATGCTTAACTCCTGCGCAAGCGGCGTCAGCGTGGTCAATATCGACAACGGCTTTGGCGCAGGATATCTTGCAAGTATGATAAATAGCAGGTGAAATAATGAACATATATTTTGAATGTAATATGGGCGCTGCAGGGGATATGGTATCCTCTGCGCTTGTTGATTTGTTTGATGACAGGGCGGCGATTGTGGCTAAACTCAACAGTTTGTCATTGCCGCACACAAAAATTAAATATGGCACAAAAAAGCAGTGCGGTATTGACGGCACTCACCTTGAAATAATAATCGGCGGCGAGGTTGAAACTCATGAGACACACCACCATCACCACCACGCGCACAGAAATCTTGCCGTGGTGCTTGAAATTGTTGACGCTCTCACTGTGTCAGAAAAAGTGAAAAACGATATCAAAAACATCTATACCATTGTTGCCGAGGCGGAGTCAAAGGCTCACGGCAAGGCGGTTAGCGAAGTGCATTTTCACGAACTCGGTATGCTTGACGCGATTGCAGATATCACTATTACCGCATTTTTGCTGGATGAACTCGGTGCTGACAAAGTGTACTGCTCGCCTATTAATGTTGGTGGCGGTACAGTTGAGTGTGCACACGGTGTGCTGAGTGTCCCTGCGCCTGCGACCGCTAATATTCTGACGGGCGTGCCTTATTACAAGAGTGAAATCAAAATAGAACTCTGCACCCCGACAGGCGCGGCAATTATGAAATATTATACAGATGAATTTACAGACGCTCCGCGCTTTGACGCAGTGCAAAAAATCGGTATCGGCACAGGTACAAAGGAACTTGAAAACGCTAATATTATCCGCGCGTTTCTCTTTGAAGGCGAGTCGGTTGATGAACTGTCTTGCAACGTTGATGATATGAGCGGTGAGGACATTGCCTTTGCGGCGGAGAGGATTTTGGATAGCGGCGCGCTTGATTGCTTCATCACACCGATAATGATGAAAAAGGGCAGACCTGCCTATATGCTTACTGTACTTTGCAATCATAGCGACACAGATAAATTTGTGCGGCTGATTTTTAAGCACACCACAACTATCGGCATACGCAAATATACGCCGAGCCGCTACACGCTTGACAGAACTCTTACTGACTGCGGCGGTGTGCAGATTAAACGCTCAGAAGGTTTTGGTGAAATCAAGCAGAAGCCTGAATTTGATAACGTAAAAAAAATCGCCATCGAAAAGGACATTTCCATTTTCGAGGCGAGAAAAGAATTGAGAATTGAGAGTTGAGAATTGAGAATTAATGGCGGGACACCCGCACCCGATTTATATAATGGGTGAGGGCGAAGCCCTCCCGAAATTCTCCATTCTCCATTCTCCATTAAAAAAAGAGCCTTTCGGCTCTTTTTTAATCAGGATATCCGTTTGGATTCTGTGACTGCCAGCGCCAGGAATCTTCACACATTTCTTCAATTCCGCGTTCTGCCTTCCAACCAAGTTCCTTGAGCGCCTTGCTCGGGTCGCTGTAACATGTGGCAATAT
>ONXZ01000082.1 GCA_900321905.1 uncultured Eubacteriales bacterium | reverse complement strand
AAAATGGAACGTATGGTTTTAAGGGACAGAAATCACCCGTGCATATTTATGTGGAGCCTCGGAAATGAAGCAGGGGACGGGAGCAATTTTGTTAAAATGAAAGAAGCTGCGCTCAGGCTTGATACGACGAGAAAGTTCCATTATGAAGGCGATTTTGATTTTACAAAGAGCGACGTTATCAGCCGTATGTATCCGTCTGAAGACCTGATGAAAAAAATGGGAAACCGTCAGGAAGTTAAAATCAGCGCAGTCGATAATTTTATCAATTCGCTTGCGGCGGATAATAAACCTATTAAAGCGACCGACTATGAAGGCAAACCGATAATCCTTTGCGAATATGCTCACGCTATGGAAAACAGCCTCGGCAATTTCCGGGAGTATATGGACGATTTTGAAAAGTACGACAATATGTGCGGCGGATTTATCTGGGACTTTGTTGACCAGGCTCTGCGTTTCAATGTCGACGGTGAAGAACGCTGGCTTTACGGTACGGACTTTGAAAAGGAAGAAACGAGAAGCAAAAAGTTCAACCGTTTCAATACTACCGCTATTACCGGCAGCAACACTTATTTCAACGCCAACGGAATCATCGCCGCTGACCGTACTCTTCATCCGAGTATCAAAGAAGTTAAGAAAGTCTATGCTCCTTTCAGAATCGAATGTCAAGATATAACCGGCGGAAAGTTTGTGTTTAAGAACAAGCAGATGTTTACCGACCTCTCTGATTACAGAATCACATACTCCATTACTGAGGACGGCAAAAAGCTTTTCAATTCCGAAATAAACGACTTCAACACAGCTCCTTTAAGCGAAAAAGATTTTTCCGTTGACTACCCGGTTGAATTTGACAGCACAAAGGAATATATAATCACGTTCACAGTTCTGCTTAACAAAGATTGCTGCTGGGCTGAAAAAGGATTTGAAATAACGTTTGATCAGTTCGTGATTCAAAAAGCCGAAAAGATTCTTATAACTTTTGCCGCATCTCAGTTGAATATTGAAAAAAGCAAAAATAAAGCTGTGATTTCCGGCAATGATTTTAAGGTTGAATTTGTCGGCGGCAGAATGACTTCTTATTCTTTAAACGGCAGAGAGATGATAACTTCACCGCTTGAGCCGAATTATTACAGAGCGCTTACGGATAACGATATCGGAGTATTTAATTTTGTTCCGCCGATGATTAAAATTAATCCGTCGTACCGTTACGAAAACGTTGTTGAAAAATCAAAATCTCATATCAGGGATATTACTGAAAACGACGACGGCTCGGTAACGGTAAAAACGGTTTATTCTGTTTCTCATATGAGCGGAGTAAGGGTAGACTATACCGTTTTGACAGACGGCAGGATTCTTGTTGAACACAGCGGCAAACCGACTTTAATAGATATGGTGCGCTTCGGTATGACGTTCAGAACTGACGGTGCTTTTGAAAATGCCGAATGGTACGGCAGGGGACCGCACGAAAATTATATCGACAGAAAAACAGGCGCCGCAATAGCCGTTTACAGCGATAAAGTCAGAAATCTTGAACACAGATATATGCGCCCGCAGGAAAACGGGTGCAGGACCGACACAAGATATCTTACTCTTACAAATGAGCAGAAAAACGGCGTCAGAATAAGCGAAGCCGATGCTCCGTTTTCGTTCAACGTATGGAATTACACTCAGTCATCGCTTGAAAAAGCTCAGCACGTTCACGAGCTTGAATATGATGATAATATTACCGTGAATATAGATTATTCTCAATGCGGAGTCGGCGGCGATATGCCGGGAATGGCGTGCCTGCGTGAGCCGTATATACTTCATAAGGGAAAAGAGTATTCGCAGAAATTCATAATTGAATTTTTAAGATAATCATTGTTCAGCCAAACGGATGCTGATTAAAAATAATTAAAAAAGGTATTGATTTTTAATATAAAAGATTATATAATAATCAAGTACCTGCCGGAATGATGGAATTGGCAGACGTGCTGGACTCAAAATCCAGTCCTGGCAACAGGGTGCGGGTTCGACCCCCGCCGCCGGCACCAAATAACAAATAGTCCAAACTTGGGCTATTTGTTATTTTTTTGCTTCTTTGAAGCAAGGGGGTCGAACAGGAGGGAGAACTGTTTACGGTTCGGAAGAAAACAGTCCGGTGGACTGTTTTTGCCGACGTGGGCGTGTAGACGCGGCAGCGTCGTAGCGACCCCCGCCGCCGGCACCAAAACACATTGCTTTATGCGATGTGTTTTATTTATGTTCAAATTAAAACCAAATTGTTTCTACTTAGTTAACAAGTGTTATTTTATTCTAAAATAGTTAAAAATTTCTTTATTATAAATCTATTGACTTTATTTATAAAAAGATTAAAATATAGTTAGATTGATTTGAAGGGCGATTATATGAAAATTACTAAAAAAATTATTGTTATGCTGATAGCGCTGCTTATGCTTGTGAGCCTGCCTGTTCAGGTTTTGGCTTCGGCTGATATTAGTTTTTTCGGCATAGGTAATTCCATAGTCAGTTCTCTGCCGAAAACCGGCAAAAACACTGTTAAAACTATCAAAAAAGAGAATATAAAGATTACTACAAGTGCATATAACGTTCGTCTTAACTTTGACGCTTCAAATATGATATACGGAATTAGCGAGTATAATATCCTTCTCAATAAGTGGGAAGAAGTACCGTTCTTTAACAACTCAAATTATCTTGAAATAAGGAATCTTTCACCAAATACATATCATAAAATCAAGGTCACTGCAGGCAAACGTCTTATCGGCGTGTATACTTTTACCACTAACCCTGCAAATATCAAAAATATAAAAGCAAAGGCTACTCATAGTGAGGTTAAACTCACTTGGTCGAATCCTGAAAATTACACAACTCAGGTTTATAGAAGAATGCTGACTCCTGAGGAAGTATATGAAGTTGAAAAGGCTAAACGCGAGGCTGAGGAAGCAAAAAAGGAAAAGGAAAAGGAAGAGCAGGAAGAGGAAACTACACGCGCCGGTGAGTTTTACGCTGAACTCACTACCGAAAACAGCGATGAAGAAACTACTGTCAAGACATTTGATGACCTCACAGATGAGGAAAAGGAAAAGTGCAAGTGGAAACTTCTTGACGAGGTTAAAGACACAAAGTACACTGACAAAGACGTTGAGGGCGACAATTATTATTACTATAAAGTAAGATACGTTTGCAAAACAAAAAAGTCGACTCAATACTCTGATTTCAGGCATTTTGACGAGCAGTTTGTGCCGCTTGAGATAGATAATATTCAACTCGTTAACGGCTTTACAATTATTCGCCAGAACGACCCTGTTAACCGCCTTGTTCCTTATGAATATACTAAAGGGGACGGCAGAACTATTGGCACAAGCGGTTGCGGCGTATGCGCAGCGCTTATGGTTGTTCGTAACACATCTGAATATGACACATCGCTTGAGGCGTTTACCAAAGAAGTTATTGACGCAGGCGGCAGAGTTGCTGTTGGCAGCGACCTTAACAATATCTCTAAACTTATGAAGTCGAAGTACCACTTCAACTATGAGTATACAAATGATATTGACAAACTAAAAGAACATCTTAAAAAAGGATATATGGCTGTTGCAAATGTTGGAGCGAGCAAGTATTTCTCAGACGGCGGCCACTTTGTAACTATCGCAGGTATTGTTAAGGACGACGATGGTGAGGAAGTTGCAATTGTACTCGACCCGTCATTCAGAGAGAGCAAGTATAACGTAAAGCACCGCAAAGAAGCAGGACTAAAGTATTCAAAAGACGGCATTGTTACTGCTCCGTTTGATGTAATAAAAGACGACGCTAAAATGCTGCACTATGCGCTTTATACGCCTGAAAACGCTAAACAATAAAAGGGGTAAATATGATTAAAATAACTCCAAATACCACACTAAAAAACGCCATGGTTAACCCCATGGCGAAAGATATTATTGAGAAACTTATGCTTGCGCTTCGTTTGCCGACAGACTTGCCGAATAAGAGCAAAGTTTTCGGCAATCTCAAGTTCAAAGCGCTCACCACCTTTACCGCAGGTTTGCTAGACAAAAATACTGTGCAAACTATTTGCGATATGCTTAACCTTGAAGTTGACGAAGTGATTACTGATGAGGGCGAAATGACTGAAAAATGGTGGAAAGAAGCCATTATCTACCAGATTTATCCGCGTTCGTTTTATGACAGCAACGGTGACGGCATAGGCGACCTCAAGGGTATCACGGAAAAACTTGATTATCTAAAAAAACTTGGCGTCACTGCGATATGGTGTTCGCCTTTTTACGATTCACCAAACGACGATAACGGATATGATATCCGCGATTATCAAAAGATTATGGCTGAGTTTGGTACTATGGACGACTTTGACACTCTGCTTGAAGAAGTCCACAAACGCGGTATGAAACTGATTATTGACCTTGTAGTTAACCACACAAGCGATGAACACGAGTGGTTTAAAGAAGCTCAGAAGTCGAAGGATAATCCTTATCATAACTATTATATATGGCGTGACGCTACAGACGGCGATAACACGCCGCCAAACAACTGGATAAGCCTGTTTAAAGGCCCTGCGTGGAATTACTATGAGAGCGTTGACCAGTGGGCTATGCACCTGTTCAGCAAAAAGCAGATGGACTTGAATTGGGAAAATCCTGAAGTTCGCGAAAAGATATATGAAATGATGCTCTGGTGGCTTGATAAAGGCATTGACGGATTCAGAATGGACGTTATCAATTTTATCTCAAAACAGCCCGATTTGCCCGACGCAAACTCGTTTTTGGGTATGCTCACAGGCTTCAAGGGTGCAGAGTTCTACTTCTACGGTCCTAAACTTCACAACTATCTGCGCGAAATGCACGAAAAGACGTTTGGCAATTACGATGTTTATACTGTCGGTGAGTGCGGTGGCGCAGGTATTGAGATGGACAAAATGCTTACAGCCGATTACCGCAAGGAACTTGATACCGTTTTTAACTTTGATTTTCTCATAAATCAGGGTCATACTGACTATGACGATTATTCTTTTGATTTATACAAGGCAATGCTTGAATTTGAGCGTTTTCAGACAGGGTATACAAATCACTGCTGGCCGGCAGTTTTCTTTGAAAATCACGACAATGCGCGAATTGTCAGCAAGGTTGACAAAACCGGTGCATACCGTGAAGATATATCAAAAATCTGTGTTTTAATTGAAATGACTCTGCGCGGCACGCCCTACATTTATCAGGGTCAGGAACTCTCAATGGCAAACGGCGATTTTGAGAGCATTGACGAGATTGATGACAGGGAAGCGTTAGGTCTCTATAACGAGATGATTGAAAAAGGCAAAAGCGCTGAAAAAGCATTTGCAAGAGTTAAACGTGGAACACGTGACAATGCAAGAACGCCGTTTCATTGGTCTGATAGCGAAAATGCCGGATTTTCAAGCGGTACTCCGTGGCTTCGCGTAACGTCCGACTATCGCAAGTACAACGCTGAGGACGAAATGTTAAGAGCAGACAGCGTATGGAATTTCTTTAAAGAAGCAATTGCGCTGCGTAAAAATACAAAAGCACTTGTATACGGTACTTTTGAGCGTGTGGAGGCAAGTAAACCTGTATTTTGTTACCTTAGAAAGTACGGTGATGAAGTTTACTTTGTAGAACTTAATTTGTCTGCAAAACCTCAAAAACGCACTGCAGCAACAGACAACTACAATCTTATTTTATCGACTAAAGGCGCTGTTTCTGACACTCTCCGCCCATTCGAGGGCAATATTTACAAAGTTAAATAATACAAATTTTTCTTGACAATGAGTATAAAATAATTTATATTATTTAATGACGTGCTGGTGTGGCGAAATCGGCAGACGCAAGGGACTTAAGTGTGCTGTGTTCCTCTATAACGTAGAAATACGGAAATGAGGCATGCTCTTTTAGCATGAACTTATGTACTGAGGAGTGGAATGAAACGACAACTTCGTTAAACGCTCCCGCTGATACTCCTGCATGCAAATTAATGTTTCAGAGTTAATTTGTATGAAGCCAGGTGAAGTCGGCTGAAACTCACCCTAAATTAATCGCATTGATTAATAGGAAAACTAAGCCAGAGGTGGCTAGGTGAGCATAGGTCGGGCGTTTGCTTTGCATGGTTAGAATGACTATAATAGTCTGACGAACCTTCGAATGTAAAGCTCGTTACCGCTTGCACTTCAGAAATGAAGTGTTTCCCTATTGGGAATTTCTATCGGGGATTAGTAAGATTTTAAGTTATGAAACTCCCTTTTGTTTACCTTTATTACTGAATTATAAAGGGTACTAGGAACAAACAAAACAAATAGTTTTGGGTAGAACGGGTTATAGAACGGGACCTAAACAAAGCAGATAATAAGTACATAGGAACGCAGGAAGCAAGGTACACAAGAGGTGCTGAAACACCATTGAGGGTGGTACTAAGGAA
>ONXZ01000083.1 GCA_900321905.1 uncultured Eubacteriales bacterium | reverse complement strand
CATTCATAAATTTTACCTCCGTGCTGATAACAGCAAAAATATTTAATAATATTATAACACGCTATACAATTATAGTCAATCACAAAAACTGCCGTCAGTTATTGATTATACCTGCCCAGTCGCGGCCGTTGACAATACCGTCGTTATTTACATCGGGATAGAAGTGGTCGCCGTTCAGGTTATCGCGAAAATACTGCTTTTTGTCAACAGTCACAATTTCGCTCATATCGCTGTAAGTCTGGTAGACGATATTGCCGTCAACGCTGCCAATTGATATTGTGTATCCGACGTTTGACAGAAAAGCAAGCCTTGTGCCGTCAGGTTTAAAGCAATAAAAATTTTGGTAGTCACTTGTAAAGAATTTGCCGTCAAGATAAAGCAGTTTGCACAGAATGTCGGTATGCGGGATTTGGTGCTGAGTTCCGCTGCTGTCCTCAGCAAAACGGGTTATGCTGATAGTCGGCGCACGCAATGACGTGTTGTTAACATTACTTTCTGTTCCGTTTAAAGTGCGCTTTTTCAAATATGCACGCTGACCGCTGTAATCGGGGTCAAGATAGTAATAATCGCCGTTCACAACGTAAACTCGCGAATTTACGTCCGTCCAGAAGTAATTATCATAGGTGGTATCGGTAGCGTCGCCTGCGTCATAATCCATATAACCGTAGTGGTAAAGACCGCTTTCGCTTTGAAAGTAAGCGTCACTCTTTAAGAAACAAGAGTGGTAAGCAAGACCGTAAGTGTTTTCACCGCTGACATAGTCGCTGTTGTCATATGTTATGTCAATGTTATACCAGTTTCCGTCAAGTTTTATCTTGTTCCACGCATGCTCCATATTGTCGGACGACACATATTCGCAGTCAATTCCGAGCCTGTGCATAAGATATGAGAAAGTAAGTGTATAACCGGCGCATACTGCTGTTTCATCTTTAAAAAAGCCGTAGGCAGAATGATAAATATCAAGGTCGAGCGACTCGACATAATTGCCGTTTGCATCGTAGATATTCGGATAGATTGCGTAAGAGCAGATATAGTCGTGAATGGTCAGCGCCTTTTGCAAATCGGTCATTGATGAGTCAACCTCTTTGAGCGCTTTGGCGGCGCCATCTTCAAAAACCTGCATAGCGGCTTCAACCTCGTCCTTTGGCATAGCGTACTGAGGTGCAACTGCTGTAACATAATTCGACGTTTGGTTATAGTAATACCTGTATGAACTCGAAACAAAGAAAAGGTCAGGATTGTCGTTAATCACATTTGAATAAAACGCGTCGAAATCGTCAACAGAACACTGAAGCGCGCTGATATCAATCCTGCTTGAATATGCAAGCAGACCGTTATGTATATTTTCAATCACGGTATCAACGGTGCTTTTTGCTGCGCCAAGGCGGACGCTCTCCCCCGTCGCAATATCATAATCACCCTCTTGCAGGAGTGTTGCTTCGCCCTCGCCGGTGCGAACCATTGCATATGAAATAAACGGTACGCACATCAATGCGACCGATAAAACTACAAGTAATATAGCAATAATTCGTTTTTGTTTTCTCATAAAATCACCAATATAATAATAAATGAAAAATTAAAAAGTGTCAAGCGCAAAGCCTGACACTTCAATTTATTAATTCAATTTTATACAGGGTGAACCTTGTTAGTGATATCGTCGTGCTTTGAATCAAGTCCGTACTTCTTGTCGCGGCGTTTTTCAAAAAACTTAACCGCAACTGCGCCGAACTGAGCGTAAGACAGCACGTCCTCGTCACTCTCACAGAACTCAGCAATTTCGCTACGGAACTGCTCAATGGTATCTGTGAGCAAATCTGCGGGACGGCAGTCGATAATATCGTCGTCGCCAACAATTTTTTTGCGGAATTCAGGGTCGATATCGCAAGGCGTTTTGCCGTACTTACCGGCAACCATATCCTTAAATTCTTTTGTTACCATCTTATAGCGCTCGCCCATAATGATGTTAAACACAGCCTGTGTGCCGACAATCTGCGATGTCGGTGTAACAAGCGGCGGATAACCCGAGTCCTTACGAACACGCGGAACTTCTGCGAGAACTTCCTCAAGTTTATCCTGCTTGCCTGCCTGCTTCAACTGATTGTTGAGGTTTGAAAGCATGCCGCCGGGTACCTGATAAAGCAGAGTGTTAGCGTCAACGCCAAGCATTTTCGGGTCGAGCAGACCCTCGTCAAGATACTTTTGGCGAAGCGGCATAAAGAAGTCACGAATCTCTGTAAGTGCTTTAAGGTCAAGACCGGTATCGTACTCAGTACCCTGCAAAGCGGCAACCATAGATTCCGTTGCCGGGTGAGATGTACCCATAGCAAGCGGCGACATAGCAGTGTCGATAACGTCAACGCCGGCTTCGATACCCTTCATATGCACCATAGAAGCAAGACCTGAGGTGTAATGCGCGTGAAGTTGAATCGGTATATCAACAGTTTCTTTAAGCGCTTTAACAAGGTCGTATGTGCCGTAAGGAGTGAGCAGACCTGCCATATCCTTAATGCAGATAGAAGCCGCGCCTGCCTCCTCAAGTTGCTTTGCGTAATTGCAGTAATACTCGATATCGAACACAGGACCTGTTGTGTACGAAATAGCAGCCTGAACGTGACCGCCGTACTTGTTAGCGGCGTTGATAGCCGTCTGCAAATTGCGCACGTCGTTGAGTGCGTCGAAAATTCTTAAAATGTCAATGCCGTTGTCGATACTCTTTTTAACAAAATAATCAACAACCTCGTCAGAATAATGGCGATAGCCGAGCATATTCTGTCCGCGGAAAAGCATCTGCAACTTTGTGTTAGGACACTTTTCACGGATAATGCGCAGTCTTTGCCACGGGTCCTCGTCGAGAAAGCGAAGACAGGAATCAAACGTTGCGCCTCCCCAGCACTCAAGTGAATGGAAGCCGATTTTGTCAAGTTTATCAAGAATATCAACGAATTCGTCCGTCCTCATTCTTGTTGCGATTAGCGACTGGTGCGCGTCACGCAGAATGGTTTCGGTAATTCCGATTTTAGCCATATTATTTACCTCTTGGTTTAGCTACAGGCCATTGGCTACAGGCTACAGGCTTGCAGTTACTCGCCTTACGGCTCAAACAATTAATGTTCGAGCTTTGCAAGTAGCCGAAAGTTTGTAGCTTGAAGCGTTAGCTTGAGCAAATTAGTTCATAGTAATAAGGGTCTGACCTGCGTCAACCGTGTCGCCCTTTGCAACGTTGATGGTTGCAATAGTGCCGTCCTGAGGGGCAACGATGTCGTTTTCCATCTTCATTGCTTCAAGAATAATAAGCACGTCGCCTGACTTAACAGCAGTACCGGTAGCAACTTTAACGTCAATAATATTACCCGGCATTGGTGCGTCTACGCTAACTGAGCCGGCAGCGCCCTGAGGTGCTGCAGGAGCAGGTGCAGGTGCTTCTGCCGGAGCAGGCGCTGCATGTGCCGGAGCCGGAGCCGCCGCAGGTGCAGGTGCTGCTACAGGTGCAGGTGCTGCGCCGTTTGCTTCTTCAACTGTTACGTTGTAAGGTGTGCCGTTTACTGTAATCTTATAGTTTTTCATATCGTTAATCTCCTTTATTTAACAGAGTGTTTTCTTGGTAAAGTGGTTTCCCTCTTGCCGGACAGCATATCGAGTGCGGCAATGAGTTTTGCCCTTGTCATATCAGGTGTGAACACATCGTCAACCGCACCGCAAGCCGCAGCCGTGTATGCAGAGCCGATAGTTGCTGCGTATTCTTTTTCAAGCAGTTGTCTGTCCTCACCGTCTGCAAGGCGGTCGTTCCACAAAAATGCAACTGCGCTGTCAGTATCAAGCGGCGACGCAACTGCTGTATCCCATGCAAATGTGAGGTCAGCGTTTGCGCCCTTGCCTGCAAGCACGATATACGCGCCGCCGACTGCCTGTTTTGTGATAAGGCTGATTTTCGGGCAAGTTGCACAGGCGTAAGCCGATGTGAGTTTTGTTGCGGCTGTGAGCATCTGCGCTTCGCAGTCTTTAGCAAACCCGTCAGCGTCTGCAATAGTGATAAGCGGAATACTGAACGCGTCGCAAAGTTTGGCCATAGCCTCTGCTTTATATGCACATTTAGGGCAGAGATTTTTGCCGTCAAATGCAATAAATCCAACTGCTTCGCCGCCGACAGAAGCAAATGCCGTAACAACATTTGCGGCGTATTCCGTCTTGAGTTCTACAACGCTGCCGCTGTCTGCAATAGCGCTTACAAGCGCTTTTGCGCCAAGGTCGTCTGTAACAGCAACAGTCGGCTCGCCGAAGTTGAAATAACCTGAAACATCGAGGTTGTTTGACGGAAGCATTGCGGCAACTGATTTTGCAAATTCAGCCGCGCTGTCAAAGTCGTCTGCAACGATATCCACAACACCGTCTTTTGCGCTGTCGTCAACTGCGGTTTCGCTCGGTGCAGTAACATAAAAGTCAGCGTCTTTAACTGCGATGACCACGTCGCCGAGATTAGCCATAAGCGCCGAAGTGCCAACGCATGCGCCTGCGATAATACTAATCTGCGGAACTACGCCCGATACTCTTGCGGAAGCCTTAACGATTTCGCCATATGCGTTCATAACCTCAAAGCCCTCGGTGAGTTTAACGCCGTTTGAATCGTAAACGCCGATAATCGGGTAGCCTGTCTTTTGTGCGAGGTCGTACACCTTTTTGATTTTAGCGCACTGTGCAACGGTTACTGCGCCGCCGCAAACCTCTTTATCCTGCGAAAAAGCATATGCGTACGCACCGCCTACAAGACCGAAACCTGCGACAACCTCAATTTCACCCTCTGCCGATTTTGCAAAAGGGTCAATCTCGGTGAAACTGCCGCCGTCAAAAAGAGCGGTTAGCCTTTCATACGCCTTTGAAGTATTGCTCATTTTTTATCCTCCTTTATGGATAATAAGCAAATTCTCAAATTTACCTATTTTAGATTATAACAATAATTTATGTCAATATCAATATTTATTTTAAATAAAAATGAGAATTCTGGGGAATTCTCATTTTCAGTGGGTGATTCTTAGTTTATTTCTCGCTGTGACCTGCGGAGCGGAGGAGGCGTTTGACTTCCTGCTCTGATAGTTCACGGTATTTGCCCTGCGGCAGCATACCGAGTTTGAGAGAGCCGATTGACGTGCGTTTAAGCCTTGCAACCTCAAGTCCTTGCGACTCGCAGAGTTTGCGTATTTCACGGTTTCTGCCCTCGTGCAGGACAAACTCAAGCACGACTCTGTTTTCCTGTGTTTCAAGGACAGTGATTTCGCACGGAGCAGTTTTTCTGCCGTCAATAACAACGCCGTTTTGCATATTGTAGAGCGCTTCATCGCTGACGGACGGGCGCACCGTAACGCGGTAAACCTTTGCATAGTTGTGCGACGGGTGCGTCATAGCGTTTGTAAATGAGCCGTCGTTTGTGAGGATAAGCAGTCCTTCACTGTCTTTGTCAAGCCTGCCGACAGGATATATACGCTCGTCAATATCCTTAACTAAATCCATAACGGTTTTTCTGTCGAGTTCATCTGAAACGGTTGTGACATACCCGCGCGGCTTGTAGAGCATTATATAAACCATTTTACGATTTTTAACTCGTGTGATTTTCTGCTTGCCGACAGTTACTAAATCTTTGCGCGGATTGATTTTCTGACCGATTTCGGCAACGTGTCCGTTCACCTTAACTTTGCCTGCTTTAATCAGTTCTTCGCTCTTTCTGCGTGACGCCACGCCCTGTTCTGCCATGAATTTCTGAAGTCGTACTTCGTTGTTCGCCATATTTTATACCTTCCGATGCTTTAATTTCGGTTGATTTAAGTAGTTTGTTCGATACATAGATATCCGCATTCTCTGTTACGTTATCAGGAAGGTCAACACTTCCTGTAGGCACAATAACCGTAACACTGTCCGTAAAGTTGACCCTACGGTCATTTCCTACTTTTGTCGCATTGTCTGCGACTTCCATATCCACATTCAGCGTATTATTCTCAATGCTGCGGCCAGACTCAGCAATCTCAGTCAGGTAAGAATCCATATATTCAATCTGGATGTGATACCGTCCATCGCTGCCTTTAACAAACTTGTACTCAAAGCTCTCGTCATTCGTCACACTATCGTAGGCGCTGAAATTCTGATTCAGGAAGCTGTCAGGAATAATGACATCTTCACCTAAGGTAAGGTCAAACTTCTTATGAGAAGCATCGACCTGATCCAGTGTGAACTCAAGCTTCACAGTCGCAGTATAATGATGCGTGCTCTGATTGAACCCGACCTGATTATCTTCGTCAACCAGGACAGTCGCTTTCAGAGATGTTCCACTCTTCAGATGCATTTCCAGATCGGCATATTCTCCGGTCTGCGCATCCGTCACCTGCACCACAAACTTCTCCCCATCGGTCATAATGATGGTCAAAGTCTCTGGCGTGCT
>ONXZ01000085.1 GCA_900321905.1 uncultured Eubacteriales bacterium | reverse complement strand
TCCTCGACGAATTAATGAAAGAGATTGACAAGTTATAATGAACGAATTTTACAACTATTTCTCAAATTACATAGATAAAGACGACTTATCGGAAATCGGCTTTGGCGAGATTACACGTCTTGTCCTTTACCGTGATGACAGGCGCGCGATGATTGAAGTTGTAAGTCAGAAACTGCTTGACTCATCGCTTGTTGAGCGTGTGCAAAAGTCGATTGGCGACGGTCTTAAACTAAATAAAATCGACCTCAAAATCAAATATCCAAAGAGCCTTTTTAGTCTTGAGGATATTGAAAAAATACTTTCACCCGTCCGCCTTGAAAATCAAATGGTCAACGGCTTTTTTGACGGTGTTGAAGCGGAGATTGAGGATAATGTGCTGACAATATTCCTCAAAAACGGCGGCAAAGATATACTTGAAAAGCAGGGGATTGACAAAGCAATTTCAAATTATATTTACTCTGCTTTTGATTTTGATATTGACGTTTCGTTTATGGAAGTGCAGAGTTTTGATGTAGAAAAGGCTGTGCATGAAGCGTATGAACAAAAGCGCGAGCAGGAAAAGGCTATCAAAGAGGAACAGGAGAAAAACGCTGTTCACACAATCCTCGGCGACACACCGCTTTACGGCGATACGCGCAAGGTTGTATTCGGCAGGAATATTCGCGAACTGCCAAAACCGATTAAAGACGTCAAGTACGACGACGGCGTTATCACCGTGTGGGGCGATATCCTCAAAAGCGAGTGCCGTGACACAAGGCGCGGCGATTCAAAGATTTTAACATTTGATATTTCTGACTATACGTCGTCAATCACGGTTAAGATTTTTGACCGCAACGATGTTGTTGCGCCAATCCTCAAAACTATCGAGGCGGGCGGTACGCTTATCATAAACGGCTCATATCAGTTTGATAAGTTTTCTAACGAATCGGTGCTTCGTCCTAATTCTATTGAAAAGGTGCAAAAGGCGGAGAAGATGGACACCGCTGAAGAAAAGCGTGTTGAACTCCATTTGCATACAACAATGTCCGATATGGACGGTATGACTGCGCCTAAAGAACTTGTAAAACGTGCTGCAAAGTGGGGTCACAAGGCTATTGCTGTTACCGACCACGGCGTTGTGCAGGCTCTGCCTGAGGCTTATTCTGCAGCAAAGGCAAACGGCATAAAACTTATACTCGGTATGGAAGGATACCTTGTTGACGATAGCCTGTATCCTGATTTTATGAATATGAAACTCAAGGAATTCCGCCGTCACCATATTATCCTGCTTGTCAAAGAGGACAACTCGTTTGATGACTCAATTCCTAAGGAAGAGCGCAGATACGGCAGGAAGAATCTGTACGAGATGATTTCGCACTCAAACGTTAAAACGTTCAAAAACAGACCGCTTATTCCAAAGTCAATGCTTGCCAAAAAGCGCGACGGCATACTTGTCGGCTCTGCCTGCGAGCAGGGCGAAATTATACAGGCAATTCTTCGCGGTGAGAGTGACGAAGAACTTTTGAAACTTGCCGCGTTTTACGATTATCTTGAAATTCAGCCAAACGGCAACAATGCGTTTATGATTCGCTCTGAACGTGAACTTCATCAGAATATTAACAGCGAGGACGACCTTATTAACATCAACAAAAAGGTCGTTGAACTTGCCGACACACTCGGCAAACCCGTAGTTGCGACAGGCGACGTTCACTTTATGGACGAGAAAGACTCAAAGTTCCGCGCCATTATTATGGCTTCAAAGGGATTTGATGACGCTGACGAGCAGGCTCCGCTGTACTTCAAAACTACTGACGAAATGCTGCAGGACTTCGCCTGGGCAGGCGACAGGGCAAAGGAATTTGTTATCGACAATCCAAACAAAATTGCCGATATGGTGTGGGATAATATTCCGCCGATTCCGCCCGGACAGTTTGCGCCGCATATTGACGGAGCCGATGACGAACTTACCGAAAAGTGCTGGTCTATGGCTAAAGAACTTTACGGCGACCCTGTGCCTGAGTATATCGCTGCCCGACTTGAGAGGGAACTCAACTGTATCATCTCAAACGGCTACGGCGTGCTTTATGTTATCGCAAAGCGCCTTGTTGAGGAGAGCGAGCGCAACGGCTATCTTGTCGGCTCGCGTGGTTCTGTAGGCTCATCGCTTGCGGCACACTTCGGCGGTATTTCCGAGGTTAACCCGCTTGCACCGCACTACTACTGCAAAAAGTGCAAACACTCCGAATTTTTCCTCAACGGCGAATACGGCTCAGGCTTTGACCTTCCCGTTAAGAATTGCCCTGAATGCGGCGAGCCTATGAAGCGTGACGGTCACGAGATTCCGTTTGAAACCTTCCTCGGATTCAACGGCGACAAAGAGCCTGATATCGACCTTAACTTCTCAGGTGAATATCAGTCGCGCTCGCACAAATTCACAGAGGAACTGTTTGGTAAAGAGTATGTGTTCAAGGCAGGTACAATGGCGACAGTAGCAGACAAAACCGCTTACGGCTATGTCGTTAAGTACCTTGAAGAACGCGACCTGCTTGCAATCACGCCAAAGGCGGAGATTGACCGCCTGACAGTCGGTTGCACAGGTATCAAGCGCACCACGGGTCAGCACCCGGGCGGTATGGTTGTTGTGCCTGACGAGTACACGGTTGAGGACTTTACACCTATTCAGTATCCGTCAAACGATGAGAAAAAAGGTACATACACAACTCACTTCGACTTTAAGAACTCGCTGCACGATACGCTTCTTAAACTCGATGAACTCGGTCATGATAATCCAACCCTTTATAAATATCTTGAGGACTCAACGGGCATACCTGTTATGGACGTTGATTTGTCCGACCCGAACCTTTACAAACTCATAACTTCCACCGAGCCAATCGGTGTTAGTCCTGATGATATCGATTGCGAAACCGGCACCCTTGCAATCCCTGAAATGGGTACGCCGTTTGTTATCGGTATGCTTACCGAAGCGCAGCCAAAAACGTTTGCCGACCTTCTACAGATTTCGGGTCTGTCTCACGGCACGGACGTGTGGCTCGGCAATGCGCAGGAACTTATCCACAACGGCACTTGCGATATCTCTAACGTTATCGGCTGCCGTGACGATATTATGACTCACCTTATCCACGTTGCCGAAAAGTATGAGCGTGAAACAGGTGAGGAGTCACCGCTTTCCAAGATGGACTGCTTCAAAATTATGGAGTACACCCGTAAAGGTAAAGCGCCAAAAGAACTTCCGCCTTTTGAGGACGCTATGAAGAAAATCGGCGTTGAGCAGTGGTACATTGACTCTTGCTACAAAATTAAGTACATGTTCCCTAAGGCTCACGCGGCGGCTTACGTTATCGCAGCGCTTCGTATTGCGTGGTACAAAATATACTATCCGCTTCAGTTCTACGCAGCGTACTTCACTGTTCGCGGCGGCGCTATTGACGCCGTGGCGGCTGTGCAGGGCAAGGACGCTGTTAAGGCAAAGATGGACGAGTATAAAAACAAGAAAAACCACGGCATTGAAGTTACTCAAAAAGAGGAGGACACCTACGTTGTCAACCAGATTGTAATTGAAATGCTTGCACGCGGATTTGAGTTTTTACCCGTTGACCTTTATAAATCGGACTGGCGCGTGTATAAAATTGAGGACGGCAAAATCAGGCTTCCGTTCTATGCCATTGACGGTATCGGCGGCAAAGCGGCAATTGCTATTACCGAGGCTGTCGAGCGTAATCCTGAAGGATTTATCGCGTCAGACGACCTCGCTAACGAGCCTGGTGTCGGCAAATCTGTTGTTGACGCTCTTCGTGCAGCAGGCGCGCTCGGTGATTTGCCTGAATCTAAACAGATATCTTTCTTTAGTTTTTAATATCAAAAATAAAATTATTGACAATGCCACTTTATTGTGTTAGCATATTAGCACGCTAAAGTGAAAAGAGTGAATTATATGAAAAAATATTCAAAAATAACTCCCGAGGGCAGCCGTGACTATCTGTTTGAAGAATGTGATGACAGGCGTCAGGTTGAGCGCACCCTCGCAGATCTTTTTAAAGAGAATGAATACCGCAAGGTGATTACACCGTCTATCGAATTCTTTGATGTCTTTGAAAGCGATAATACAGGTATTTCTCCTGACGAGATGTTCAAACTCACCGACTCAAAGGGCAGGACAACCGTCCTGCGCCCTGATAATACAATGCCGATTGCGCGTATGGTTGCAACAAGGCTCGGCGGTGGAAATCTGCCTGTCCGCCTTTATTACAGTCAAAATGTTTTTGTGCGCGGCAGAGATTTGTACGGTGTTCCAAACGAGATTGCGCAGAGCGGTGTTGAACTTATCGGTGACGGTTCAATGCAGGCTGATATTGAAGTTATAACAATGGCGGCGCAAAGCCTTAAAAGGTGCGACTTCAACTCCTTTAAAATCGAAATCGGCAACGCTGCCTTCTTCGGTGCAATCCTCGCAAATATGAACATAGACGGCGAAACGAAAAAGAGCATCTGCAAACTCATTGAGGGCAAAAACTATGCAGCGCTCGGCGATTTGCTCGACACTCTCGGTGACTCTGCGGAAACGAGGATTATCCGCAGGCTTCCACGTCTTTTTGGCGGGTCAGAAGTTATTGACGAGGCAAAAAAACTTTATTCTGACAAAGTTGCCTCAGCGGCTCTTGATTATCTGAAGAATCTTTATGACAAACTTTGCAGTGCAGGACTTTCAGATTGCATTATGCTTGATCTCGGACTCGTAAACCGCTCAAACTACTATACGGGCGTAATCTTCCACGGCTACGCTCAGGGCAGCGGAATGACTGTACTTTCAGGCGGCAGGTATGATAATCTGCTCGGCGAGTTCGGACTTGACGCTCCTGCAATCGGTTTTGCGGTTGAGGTATCCGCCCTTTGCGAAGCAATGCGCGAGGTTATTAATGTTGAGCGCCCAATCAGAATTGCGCTGACTAAAGGCAGACTTGAAAAAAGTTCCGTCGCTCTGTTCAAGACTATGGGTCTTGACACATCTGAACTTGAAAACAAAGGCAGGCGCCTTATTCTTCCTGTTGATAATTATGAGGCGGTGCTTTCAAAGGCGCCCGACGTAATTACTTACGTTGAGCACGGCGTGTGCGATATCGGCGTGGTCGGTAAGGATACGATTGTTGAGCACGGCAGCGCCTTTTATGAGGTTATGGATTTAAACATCGGCAAATGCCGTTTTGCTCTTGCAGTCCCTAAGGGAGAGGATTTCTTCTCGGGCTATAAGCGCAAAACCGTTGCTTCTAAATACCCCAAGGTTGCAAAGGAATTTTTCAAATCAAAGGGTATGGATGTTGATGTAATAAAAATTGAGGGCAGTGTTGAACTTGCACCGCTTCTCGGTCTTGCGGACGGTATTGTGGATATTGTTGAAACAGGCTCAACCTTAAAAGAAAACGGGCTTGAGGTTGTTGAGGAAATCCTGCCGATTTCCGCAAGGGTAATTGTAAATATGGCTTCAATGAAGCTGCGTAAGCAGGAAATTGAGGCGTTTTTAGAGGATATGGAGCTTGCTTCAAAAGTTTAAAGGATAGGAAACTGATATGAAAATAACCAAAGCAAACGGTAAAACCGATAAGTTGTAAAATGACGGTAGTTTCCATAGTTTTTATAATACCATATTTTTAAGGTTCTGATACGCCCGTTATTTGGGGCGGACAATCACAAAACTGGCAAAAAACGCCCCCAGCGCAAACACTCCATATATAAGGTAGCGCCAAAAGGCATTATTTGGCACCGGGCACAACCAACAAAACAGCCCACACAGCACCAAAAAAGAAATAATCCCAAAAGTGTTAAATTTAAAAGTTAAGTGCATTTGTTGCTCCTATTTAATAACCGTACCCGTTTGGCCCGTTTGATAGTGGACGATGCGTATTTCTACGCCCTTTTCCTTGGCCAGCGCCAGCAGCTCCTCGACGCTACCGCACGCGCGGGCCTTCTCCTGCAGCTCGGGGGACAAATCGTTGATGTCCATCTTCTCTTCCTTCCGGCTGCCGAAACTGTCCCGCCACGCCGGCCCCTGTCGGGGCCCCCTCGTGTCGTGGCGCCGCCCGGGCCCACGGGGCGGGCTGCGCCCTCGCTCCTACACATTTTACGTGTATAGGCTTTTTTATCCCTTGGGACTATTTGTCAGTTTGGGCACTTTTGTCAGGTTGCCAAAGAACCGATAGTTTAGGCTGTGGCGCACGACAACCAGCACGCAGATTCCAGCGCCTCCTCGAGCCGAGGCCATGCGCGTCGGCGGTCGAGAATTACCGACCGCCGCTTTTTATTTCGCAATAATGCCTGTTGGGGTTCTCCAACATCGTCAGTGGTCGGTAGTTTTGGCGCCA
>ONXZ01000247.1 GCA_900321905.1 uncultured Eubacteriales bacterium | reverse complement strand
TACTTGCCGTATTCAAGGGAAATTTTATCACTTAGGCGGATGAAAATACAACGCAAAAACCAAACTTCGTTACGGGGACTCACCTTATGCTAAAAGTTATTGATTATTGGTGATAACGAGTTGCTCTTTTTATCACCAAACTGTGTTACATTTTTATTATTGCTTGTTTGATATAATAATTCTGATAACCGTGCCGCCGCCTTCGCGTTCGGAGATTGTCAGCTCTCCATTACACATCATTTCGAGCCTTTCGCGGATATTTCCTAAAGCAATATGCGGCTCGTTATTATCATTCAAGCCGAACCCGGGACCTGTATCCTCGACCGTTATTTCAGCTCCTTGTTTATCTTCACGTGTACGAACAGTGATATACAGCGGGTCAAGGTCAGGGTCGACACCGTGCTTGACGGCGTTTTCTACAATCGGTTGAAGCGTCAGCGGCGGCAGTCTGAAGTTCGTGTAAGGCATATCGAACTCAACAAACAGCTTTCCTTTAAAGCGTACCTGCTCGACTGCCAAGTAAGCCCTCGTATGTTCCAGTTCCTCGGTAAAGGGGATCGTTTCCTCTTTCGCGATCGCCGTGAAATTCTTTCTCAAATAATTGGTAAAATCCAAGGTGACCTGCTGCGCCTTTGGTGCGTCCTGCTCAATAAGACAGTAAATGCTCGTCATTGTGTTGTAGATAAAATGCGGACGCATTTGCAGTACGGCAAGTCTTACCTTCTGGTCAGCGATTTCTTCCTTTTGCTTGATATACCGCTTTCCCTGATCAACAAGCAACATCAGTTCCATCGCGAGCAGCATAACAGAAACAGGCGCAAGCAAATATACCAATATGAGAATGAATTGGAGCTTTGAAAGCTGTTTTCTTCTGCGAATCACCGCGACAAAGCAGCTAATCAGACTGATTGCCGTGAAAAACAGATAAACCAGTGTCAACCAGCGCTTTTGCTCTGTGCCGTCCTGCGTCGAACCGGCAAAAAGCGTGCGTGTCAGCAGGTCGCCGACAGCTGCCGCTATGCAGATTCCCCAAAGGCTGAGGATCAGCTTCCACAGGAATGATTGGCGTGGTTCTTGCGAACAGCAGCGAAGGATGTAAAGCGCCAGCAGAGGAATGATTGCAGATGAAAACAAAGTGGCGAGAGAATCACATGTTGTTTGAAGCGGCATGTTATGCCAATACACCGATGAAAACCGGCTGAGCATACTCGCCGAGGCTTTCAAAACGATAACGGAGAAAAAAGCAACGCAGAACAACCGCCATCGGTTTTCAAGGTTGCGCAGAATCAAAACGACCAATATTCCCAGCACGGCGATTAGAAGAGTAGTTGCATCAATCACAGAATAAAAAAATGTCGTCCAATCCATCATAACTGCAGCCCCCTTATCGGAAATTTCAACCGCGCGAGGTGATTGCGTGCCTGTTCGGCGGTAAGGGGTTTTACGGCAAAGCCGCAGGCGCCGGTATCCCACGCCTCCAGCGCGTAATCGGGATAGGCAGTCAGATAGATCACGTTGGTGCGAGGATTGATTTTCAGTAGTTCTCGGCACAGTTCAAGCCCGTTGAGTTTGCCCATTTCGATATCGATATACGCCAGATGTACACGGTTGGATTTGGCGAATGACAATGCTTCTGTCGGAGAAGTAAAGCCTGTGACAGAAGCGTTGGGGAGTAAATTAGCGATCACCGCCATACCGCTCTTGAGAATGATACTCTCGTCATCAACCATCATGATGTTTGGTTGTTCTACGGTATTGCCGATTGTTTCCAATAAAATGTTGACATCAATATCTAAACATTTGGAAATCTGCAACAGCAGAACAGCGTCGGGAGTTCGCCTGCCTGATTCCCAGTTCGCGATAGTGGTGCGTTCCACAAACAGCATATCGGCAAGCTGCTGCTGGGATAAATTCTTTTCGGTTCTGAAGCTTTTTAAGATTTCGCTAAAGGAGTCCTTCATGTATATACCTCTTGTATCATTATAATTTCATTATAGGAATTATAAGTGCTGAACTCAAGTGTTTTTATAAAAAAGATGTTTCATTCTGACACATCTTATTGTCTTGTGGCGTATATATGATAGAATTAAACTTAGTAGTTTTGTAAAACAGCGGAAAACAAGACCGGGAAGCCCGACGGGAGTCGAACCCAAACAGGTTTCTATCGCCTGTTTTGTGTTAATACTGCGTTAAAATGCCTCACAATACGACAGTATTCTTTCACCATTTTGCCTTGTCTTAACAAAAACCAGGCAG